>NZ_JBFAXY010000025.1:0-132217 GCF_040681035.1 Nocardia sp. NPDC051911 | reverse complement strand
CACCACCCCCAACTTGACCACATACCACCCCAACCACCACCGAATACCCCTACCCACCTACCCCTTCCAACAACACACCCACTGGCTCACCAAACACATTCCACAAGCGACGGTGCGGTATCCGGAGGCGCCCCATGCCTTGCTCGACGACGTGCTGCTCCGCTCAATGGACCACTCCGTCTTCCGCACCGAGTTCGCCCCGGACCGGCACTGGGTCCTGGCCGAGCATCGACTGCTCGGCGAGGCGATCGTGCCAGGCACCACCTACCTCGAAATGGCCCGCGCCGCCGCGTATCTGCACTTTGGGCGGCAAGTCACCGAAATCCGCGATGTCGTCTTCCAGGTACCGCTGCTGGTGACCGACGACGTGTCACGTCAGGTCCACACCACGGTGCGCGAACTCGATGACGGCCTGGCCGAGTTCACCGTGGCGAGCCATGACCCGTCCGGCGATAGCTGGACACGGCATGTGCGCGGGGTGGTCGGCGTTCGTCCGTTCGATGCGGCGCCGCCACAGCGCGATCCGGCGGCCATGCGCGAACGGTGTGCTCTGGAAACCGTGGATACGCGCGAGTATCAGGCCACCCACCGAGCCATGGAATTCGGCCACCGCTGGCTGGACAGTCTCGGAATCGTGCGGGTCGGTGAGCGGGCCGCACTGGGCGCCCTCGAACTACCCGAGCGACACCAGGCCGAATGTGACGACTACGTCCTGCATCCCGCACTGCTCGACCTGGCGACCGGCTTCGGCGGTTTCGCGGTCGCCCGCACCGAGGCGGACCGCGCACAGGCACGTACCGACCGAGGGTTCTTCCTTCCTGTCGGCTACGAATCGCTACGCATTTACGGACCGATACCGGCGCGGGCACTGAGCCTGATCCAGGCGCGCAGGGAAGGCGGCGTCGACTCCGAGGTGCGCACCGTCGATGTGGTCGTGTGTGACACCGGAGGCGAGGTCAGGCTGGAGATCACCGGGTTCACCACCAAGCGAGTCGGTGATGCGCAGCGCACCATCGCCCGCCTCCGCCCGCACACGCGCCACCACTCACTGCGCTGGATTCCGGCACCCACCGTGCCCACCCGGCGCAGTCCGCTGGGCAGCGCGCTGATAATCGGCAGCGCGGCGGACGCGGCCACGGAACTGAGTGCAGAATTGCGCGCACAAGGTCTGCGGGTCACCGTCGTGGAGCAGGCCGCCGAGTGGCGTGTGACCGGACCGGACAGCTGTCGATCCCCGGCCACCGCTGAGGGATTCGACCGGGTCATCGATGCGCTCGGCGCCGACCTGCCCGACCTCGTCGTACACCTCGCTGCGCCATTGCCCGGTACACCGGATCACCTGAATGCACTGAACACCGTGCTGGACAATGACGTTCACTGCCTCTTCGCGCTGACCAAGGCGCTGTCCCAGCGGAACGCGATGCCGCGCAGGCTCGGCGTGATCGCGCCCCGCGTCGCGCGAGTGAGCGATCGCGACGAGACGCAGACCGCCGTCCACGCGACACTGTTCGGGTTGGCCACGGTGATCGGCTTGGAGAACACCGGCACCGAAATCCGCTGCGTCGACATCGACGAGCACACTACGCATGCGCTGCTGTGCGCCGAACTGCTCGATCCCGATGGACCGGCTACCGTCGCCCTGCGCGAGAACCGCCGCTACGTAGCGGAACTCGCTCCCGTCGACCTCAGGGCACGGCCACGCAATGCCGCGATGCGCCCGGACGGCGTCTTTTTGATCACCGGGGGCCTCGGTGGAATCGGATCCGCTGTCGCACATCATCTGAGCCGCACCGTCTCCGGCGCGCGGCTGGCGTTGATCGGTCGCACACCACGGGATACCGACGCGACCGTGCGCGCGCTGGAAGCCGACGGCGCAACCGTCCGGGTCTACTACGCCGACGTTACCGATCTCAAGGAGATGTCCGATGTCGTCGCGCGGATCCGCAGTGACCTCGGCTCGATCGGGTGCATCGTGCATGCGGCGGGCGTCGCGGGCGACGGCTTCCTGTTTCGGAAGGACCCGGAGGTGTTCCGGCGAACACTGGCGCCGAAGGTGCTCGGCGCAATCGTGCTCGACCTCGTCACCCTGGACGACCCGCCGGACAACATGGTCAACTTCGGATCGACGGTTTCGGTGTTCGGTGCGGCCGGGCAGGGTGATTACACTGCGGCGAACAGCTTTCTCGATCACTTCGCCGACGAACGGACCGCGCGCGGCCGTCGGACGGTCACCGTGCGCTGGAGCGACTGGCTCGACGTCGGCATGGCAGCCGACCACGGCGTCGAGCAGAACGCCGGCTTCTTCCGCTCGGTGTCGGTGGCAGAGGGCCTGCACAGCTTCGACGAAGTGCTCGCGGCGGCAACGACCTCCGTGATCGTCGGTGAGATCAACTACGCGCGGCTGCGCGGGCCGGGCAGTGCGGCAATCGCCGAGTTGCTGCGCCGCCCGCCCGTCGTGCTGGCGACGACGATCGAGCACGCCGCAGTGGTCGCCGACCAGAAAACGCGATCGAGCTCACCGACCGATGGGCCGACTCTGTTCGGTCGACGGGACGGCGAATACAGCGAACACGAACGCGTCCTCGCCGGCATCTGGGCCGTCGAGCTCGGTCTGAGCGAACTGAACGTGCACGACAACTCCTTCGCGCTCGGCATGGATTCACTGTCCGCGCTCCGGGTCGCGCAGCGCGTCCAGAAGGCCCTGGACGTTCAGGTCTCGATGGCAGACATGTTCCGCTTCGCCAGCGTCGCCGAACTGGCGACGCATCTCGGCGAGCGGACTTCCGACAAGAGTCAGATCGAAAGGGGTGGATTCGCTTGGGCATCCGCACAGCAGGAGTGATCGGTGCGGGAACCATCGGCCGTGGCGTCGCGCAATCGTTCGCGCAGGCAGGGTTCGATGTCGTCCTCATCGATATCGCGCAGGCGCAGATCGACAGCGCGCTCGCGCAGATCGCGCGAGATCTGCCGATGCAGGCCATGCTGCGCGCTCGGCCGCTGGCGGAAAGCGTCGACACGGTGCTGGCCAGGATCAGCACCTGCACGGAGCTGACCGCAGTGCGCGAGTCGGACTTCGTCGTGGAGAACATCACCGAAAACTGGGCGCTCAAACGCACTGTCTACCAACAGATAGACGCGTTGTGCCGCCCCGGGGTGATCTTCGGTGTGAACACCTCGGCCGTTCCGATCACCAGGGTCGGCGGTGTCACCACTCGCCCCAGCGAGGTGGTCGGCCTGCATTTCATGAATCCTGTTCCGCTGAAAAACACCGTCGAGGTAGTCCAGGGTCATTTCACCTCGCCGCACACGCTGGAAACAGCGCTCGGACTGCTCGCCGAACTCGGCAAAGAAGGCATCGTCGTCCAGGACGCCCCCGGCTTCGTGACCAATCGGGTGCTCATGCTGACGATCAACGAGGCGATCTTCTGCATACAGGACGGCGTCGCCTCCGCAGAGCAGGTCGACCGCATGTTTCGCGGCTGCTTCGGGCACAAGATGGGGCCCTTGGAGACCGGGGATCTCATCGGCCTGGACACGATCCTGAATTCCATCACCGTGCTGTACGAGAGCTATCGCGACAGCAAATACCGGCCCGCGCCGCTGCTGGCCAAGATGGTCGACGCAGGACTACTGGGTCGCAAGAGCGGACGTGGCTTCTATGCCTACTGAACAGATTGGAGACACCATGCCGGACGACGTGCGCGGGCGGATTCGCGATTTCCTGGCGCCACACCTGGGCGGACGCCCACTGGCCGACCATGACGACTACTTCACCCTCGGCTACGTGAATTCGCTTTTCGCGATGCAGTTGCTGGTCTTCGTCGAGAACGAATTCGACGTGAAGATCGCACCGGAGCACATGGTTTTCGAGAACTTTCGCACGGTGAACGGCCTGCTGCGGCTGCTCGATCTCGCGAAGTCTAGGAGGTATCCCGCGACATGACGCGCACTGATCTAGGCAGCAGCTCGATCCACACGTGGATCGAGCTGCACGCCCCGGTACCCGAGGCATTCGCGGCCGAGATCGAGCGGCGGCTGTTCTTCGTTTCGCCGGATATCACCGGTTTCGAGCTGACCGTCACCGACCATGTGGTGCTCGGTGTCACTCTGCACTCCGCCCACCCCCTGGCGCACGCGTCACTCGCCGAGAAGATCAACTACGTGGTGGACACCGAGATACGCCCGATGCGGGCGGCACCGCCCAGGACGGTCTGGACCTCACCACATCAGCGCACCGCTGATCCGGACACATTCGACCGGCTCATCGCGGCGGGCATGGTGAGCGAGGCCGATCGAGGCAGGGTCGCCATCGGCGAGCCGCTACTTTCGCTGTTGGAGTACTTCGATCGCGCCATCGTGGATCTGCTTGCGCCGGATTTTGCCGCACGGCAGTACCGCTACCCCACCCTCATCAAGACCGAAACACTGCATATTGCAGGGTATTTCGCAAACTTCCCACACCACATGATGTTCGTGACCCGGCTGCGCAACGACCTCGACACCTACCGTGAATTCGGCGCCGAATACGCGGCCGCCATCGATTCCGGGGTACTCGCGCTCGCCGACAATGTGGACTTCTGCCTGCCGCCGACCATGTGCTACCACACCTTCGACCAGTTCCGCGGGCACACGCTGAGCGGCAACGGGTTGGAGGTGGTCACAGCGCGCGGCAAATCGTTCCGGTTCGAGGCCGAGTATTCGACTACGCTGGAACGACTCTGGGACTTTACCATTCGAGAGATCGTCTTCCTCGGCGAGCGAGAGCTCGTGCTCGATGCGCGCGAACGGTTCATGCGTATGGTGTTCGAGTTCCTGGAACGACTCGGCCTCAGTGGTCACTGCGAGGTGGCCAACGACCCCTTCTTCGGTAGCGCGGATACCGCGACGAGGATCTGGTCGCAGCGGTTGATGGACCTCAAGTACGAGATCCGGCTGCCCATCGCGCCCGCGAAGACAGTCGCCGTCGGATCGTTCAATTTCCATGGCGACACGTTCGGTCGCGCGTTCGGTATCGCACAACCGGACGGCCAGGTAATCAGCAGCGGCTGCGTCGGGTTCGGCCTCGAGCGGTTGGTGTACGCGTTCCTGTGCCAGTACGGACTCGACTCGGCCGACTGGCCCGGCGCGGTACTCGCCGGAACCAGCCGTGCGGCGGGTGCACCATGACCGAGCCTCGTCTGTCCACCGATCACAAGGAGACACTGCGCGCGCTCTACGCCGAGGTGCTCGGGGTGCGGCAGGTTGGACTGCACGACTCGTTCTTCGATCTCGGCGGTCACTCGCTGCTCGCGACCAGGTTGACCAGCAGAATCGGGTCGATGCTCGGAGTCGATATCGCGCTGCGCACGATCTTCGAGGCGCCCACGGTCGCCCAGCTTTCCGTCTTCGTGGCACAGGGCGCGCCCAGCAGCCGGACGCCGCTGCGCCGGGTACAGCGACCGGAACCAATTCCGCTGTCGTGGACGCAGCAGCGCCTGTGGTTCCTGAACCGGTTGTACGGCACGAGGGCCAATTACAACATGCCCATCGCCTACCGGCTGCGCGGTAATCTCGACATTCCCGCGTTGGGACAGGCGCTCGCCGATCTCGTCGCACGGCACGATAGCCTGCGCACCGGCTACCCCGACTGTTGCGGCCGAGCCGAACAGGTGGTGAGGCCGGCCACCGACGCTGTCGTCGACCTGTCCGTCGACACTGTCACCGAGCACGATCTCGCCGCGGCGCTGACGACCGAGGCGTCCTATCCGTTCGACCTCGCGGTCGACCCGGTGCTGCGCGCCCGACTGTTACGGCTGTCGAGTGACGAGCATGTGCTGTGCCTCGTGATCCACCACATCGCTTGCGACGGATGGTCACTCGCGCCAATGACGCGCGACATTTCCTTCGCATACGCCGCCCGGCACGACGGCCGGGCGCCGGACTGGCCGGATCTGGCTGTGCAGTACGTGGATTACACGCTGTGGCAACGTGCGGAACTCGGCGACCCACTCGACCCGCACAGCGTGCTGAGCAGACATACCGTCTTCTGGCGAAACGAGCTGGACGGCATGCCGGATCGATTACAGCTCGATATCGGCGCGCCGCGGCCCGACCGGCCGACCCATCGAGGTGGCCGGGTCACCACGGTCATCGACGCGGCCACGTGCCGACGCCTGCGCAAGCTGACCCAGGAGACGGGCACCAGCATGTTCATGGCTGTACAGGCCGCGCTGGCGGTGCTATTGACTCGGCACGGCGCGGGCACCGATATCGCGATCGGTGTTCCGGTGGCAGGCCGCACCGACGAGCAGCTGGACGACCTGGTCGGATTCTTCGTCAACACCCTCGTCCTACGCACCAATACCGATAGCGCTCCGACATTTCGTCAGCTGCTGTCGCGCGTACGCGGCACCGACCTCGCCGCTTTCGCGCACCAGGAGCTACCGTTCGACCATCTCGTGCATTCGCTCAACCCGGTGCGCTCCCCCGCGTGGCATCCGCTGATCCAGGTCATGCTCGCGTACCAGAACACCGCGCCCGCAACCCTGCGGCTGCCGGACATCGTGGCGCGTCCGGAACCCGTCGACGAGCTGACCACACGCTTCGATCTGCGCTGGGAGCTGGTGGAGCGCTTCGTCGAAGACGATGCGGCACACGATCGTATCGACGTCGGGCTCACTTACGCAGTGGATCTGTTCACGCGGGCCGAAGCCGAGACGCTGGCGCGGGAATTCGTCGCACTGCTCGGCGCGGCCGCCACTACCCCCGACCGGCGTCTCATCGGGATGGAGGACGACGAGTCGAACCCGGATGATTCGCCGACGAGACCGGACCGCCGGGTGGCCTTCGTGTGCTCGCCCTACGGTCAGCAGTGGATCGGCATGGGGCGCAGCATGTTCCGATCCGAGCCGGTATTCCGCTCGATACTCGAGGAATGTGACACCGAGCTGGCACGGCACACCGGCTGGTCGCTGGTCCGCGAACTGTTCCTCGACGAGCCCGCCGCCAGGACTGGCGATGTCGGGGTGATGCAACCCGTTGTCGTCGCGGTGCAACTCGGTATCGCGCGCTGGTTGGAAGCCATGGGCGCGGCACCCGCCGCCGTGGTCGGCCACAGTGTCGGAGAGATCGCCGCCTGCGCCATCGCGGGCGTCCTCGATGTGCCCGATGCCATGCGCCTGGTATGCCACTACAGCGATCAACAGCGCCGGGTGGCGGGTCCGGACGCCGGGATGGCCGTGATCGAGCTGTCCGCCGACGAGATCGCCGCGGAACTGCGTGACCGTGCGGCCACCGTGTCAATCGCGGCGCTCAACGGTCCGCGAACCACGGTTGTCTCGGGCGATCGAATGGAGCTCGAGCGCATCGTGGCCGACCTGCGTGCCGAGGATGTGCTCTGCGCGATGATTCGCGTCGACCTGGCCGCACACACCACTGCCATCGATCCCGTACTTGCCGATCTCGAACAGGCGGTCGGCGAACTCACGCCACGCCCCGGCCGGATTCCGGTGTTCTCCTCGGTCACGGGCACGCCGCTGGACTGGCGCCGGGTGACCGCCGGCTACTTTGCACAGAATCTGCTCAAGCCGGTCCTATTGGCGCCTGCGGTGAACGAATTGCTCGCTGAGCACGAGATCCTGGTCGAGATCAGCGCCCATCCGGTTCTCACGCCCGCCCTCCGGCAGAGCGTGGCCGCGTCGGCCGGCGGCGCGGTCGTCGTGCCGACGATGCGCCAAGGCGGCGACGACCGCACCGGGCTGCTCGACACGCTCGACGAGCTTACCCGGTTGGGACTCAAAATCACCCGAGGAGAAGTATGCGAACCGGTCCACTGACATACGGGCAGACCTCGGTGCTGCGGTCGCTGCGGGTGCACGGCCCCGAGCATCAAGCGGTGGCGAATTTGGTAAGCGTGTGGGCGGTACCGATCGGCGCGAGTATGGCCCAGGTGCTGGACGCGTGGTTCCGGCTCGTCGAGGCCCACGAATCGCTGCGCACCACCTTCGACGACCGGGTGCAAACCGTCCATCCGTTGCGGATCAGCACGATTCCGGTGGTCGAACTCCCGGACGACTCGGCGGTATCGGCGCACCAGGCGGCTGCCGAATACGCCGCCACTCCCCTCGCGGTGGACCGTGACCTGCCCTGGCGCGCCTTCGTCGCCGCCGTGGATGGCGAGCCGGTCTATCTGGTGACCATCGTGCATCACGTCGCGGCGGACAACGAGGCGCTGCGTCTACTCGAGGCGCAGTTCGATCGGCTGTTGGCGGGCGAAAGTATCTGTGCCACCTGCCAACCGCTCGACCTCGCGGTGGCCCAGCAGGCGGACCCCCCGGCACACAGTGTCCCGCATTGGACAAAGGTCTGGGCCACGGTGGCACGCCAGGACCGGCACCCCGATGACAACACTGAACGCCGCCGGGCGTCATTGTACAGCGTGCCGGGCCTGGCGGCTGCACGCAACCTGTCCGAGCGGCTGCGGGTGTCGGTGCAGTCGGTCCTGTTCGGCATCAGCGCACTTGCGATTGCCAGGCAGGAGAACCGCGAGCAGGTGACCTTCGCACTGATGGCGGCGAACCGGCTCGATGACCGCTGGGCCGGGATGATCAGTTCGTTGAACCAGTACGCACCTGTCGTCGTCACGATCGACGAGTCGACTCCGGTGGACGAGTTCCTGCGCGGTACTTACCTCCGGTGCATGAATGCCTACTTGAACGCGTGCTACGACATCGACCTGCTCGAACAACAACTGGCCGAGTTGGGTACCCCGGAGTCCGACCCGACGGCGTTCGCCAAGCACTTCAACTTTCTCGGCGCGGTGGAAACCGAACCGGCACCGACCTCGCCTCTGCTTAGCGGGATCGTGTGGCGGAGCTCGACTCAGCGCACCGGCCCCAACCTCCACGTGGCCATGGCTGTGGGTGAGGGTGTGCTCATCGGTGTCGGCGCGAGTAGGCGGTACCTTGAGGGCGAGCTGCCTGCCACCGTCGCCGCGGCCATCGAAGGCGGCCTCGTCGAAGCCTCGGACGGCGTCTCGGAATCACTGGGTCGGCTGTCGCTGCGACCGATCAGACAGATCTGAGCCCGCCACCCGGAAACCCTCTATGTACAGCCGGTCGAGTGACATTGTCAGCAAGCCGTCCACGGCGAGCTCCGGAGTCATGATTATCGGCTGATCCTTGACGTTGAACGACGTGTTGATGACGCAGCCGATACCGGTGAGTTCCCTGACCCGCCACAGCAACCGCCAGAACATTTCGTTGTCGGTCCGGCGAACAATCTGCACGCGGGCGGAACCGTCGACGTGTACCGCACCGGCGATCCGATGGGCCTGTTCCCGGCGCACCCGCGCGGTGCAGAGCATGAATCGGCAGGGATCGAGTGGCTCTCCTTCGAAGAGTTCCGAGTAGTCGATGTCGAGGACGGCTGGCGCGAACGGGCGATACGACTCCCGCAGCTTCACCGCTCTGTTGAGCCGGTCTTTGATGTCGTGTCCGTTCGGCAAGGCCAGGATCGATCGGTTTCCCAATGCCCGTGGACCGAACTCCATCCTGCCCTCGAACCAGGCGATGATCCGATCCTCGGCGAGATCGCGGGCCGCGAGATCGAAGTAGGAGTCGGTGAATCCGTGATGCTGCCATCGCACCGGTGCCCGCTCCAGGACCGAGGAAACCTCGCCCGCCTGGTATCGCGGCCCAGTGTAGGGAGTGAATGTCCTGTTGAGCTCGCCGGCGACATGCAATGCCGCGCCGATCGCCGTACCGTCGTCGCCCGCTGCCGGCGGAATGAACAGGCGCCGCACCTGCGGCAGACGAGCTATGGACTCGTTGGCCAGGCAATTGAGGAAGGTTCCGCCGGACAGGCACAGTGCATCCGCGCCAGTGTGGGACAGCCAGAATCGCGCCAGTTCGGTCAGCACGGTGCTGAATCGCTGTTGCAGTGCGGCCGCGATGTCGGCGTGCACGCTCGACATCTCTTCGTCCTGCGCGCGGCCCGGCACGCCGAGCTCGGACGCGAGGAACTCCATAGCATGCGGATATCCCTCGGCACCCGATTCGAGTGCGCCCAGTGGCCAGTCCACGATGACCGCGCCGCCGTCATTGCGCAGGAACCCATCGAAGAACGACATGAATTTGTCCGCATCACCGTACGCGGACAGGCCCATGACCTTGTACTCGTCGGAGTTCGGCGCGTAGCCGAGGAACCGCGTGAAGACCGAGTACAGCAGGCCCAGTGAGGTATCGAGCTGCTGGGTGTGCAGGCTCTCGAAATTGCCTGGCGCGCAGCGGTGCACACTAAGCGAATCGATCTCGCCGATTCCGTCCGACACGATCGACAGCGCGGAGTCGAATCCACTGGGATAGAACGCCGATGCCGCGTGCGCGAGGTGGTGCTGCACCGGCCGGAACCGGCTTGCGACGTCGCACCACCCGTGGTCGGTCAGTGCCGCCATCACCGTGTGCCCGCTGAGTACCTGCTCGAAGTGGTCGGGTATGTGCGCGAAAAACCTGCGGTACCGATAGTAATCGAATCCGTGCGCGATCACGTCTACGTCGTCGCAGGTAATCCCCGCTTGGTCCAGGCAGTACTCGATCGCCGATACCGGTAGCCCGCCCGCGCCCTTGGCCCCAGAGAATCGTTCCTCGGCCGCGGCGGCTCGTATCTCACCATTGATGATCAAGCATGCCGCGCTGTCCAGGCCCTGGCAGATCCTGCGGTCGATCTCCGAGGCGTGCGGGTGGGTGCGCAGATGGTGATCATGCGCGTGCGGTAGACCGCTGAGCCCGAGAATGATCATGAGTTTGCCTTTGCCCGGCTCAAGGCCGACCACAGGGAGGCCGGGGTACGGAAGGTGGCGGCGGTGAGGTCGTCGCCGTCGAAGGTCACGCCGTAGTGATCTTCCAGCGACACCAGCAATGCCACCGTCTGCAGCGAACCGAGACCGAGCGCCGTCAGCCGCGCGTCCGGGTCCAGTGGGGCGTCCGGGTCGAGGTGGACCAGCGACCGCCGGACGATCGCGTCGAAGTAGTCATCCCACATCGCAGGGACCTCACAATCTTTCGGCCAGGCAGATCGGAATATCCCGGCGGGTTCCGGCCTGGTAATCGGCGTAATACGGGAATGCGGCCACGGCGATCCGCCACCATGCCCGACGTTCGGAGCCACTGAGCAGCCGGGCACGCGCCCCGAAAACCTCAGGACCGTCCTGAATCTCGATTTCCGGGTTCGCGATCAGATTGTGGTACCAGGCCGGATATCGTTCCGAGCCACCGCTGCTCGCCACCAACAAGTAGTTGCCCCCGGAGATGACTCGCATCAGCGGAACCCTGCGCAACGCGCCGGTGCGCCTGCCGCGGATCGTAAACAGCGCGATGGGCAACCCGGTGTCGGGCTGCAGATATCCCTGCCTGCCGTTCGTCCGGACGTACAGCTCGACCTGTGCACGAACACTCGGTATCGGGCTCGACTCGTACCGCCCGTCCAATGGCATCGCGGTCACTCCTGCTCGGACGGCGTGGGCGCGATCGAGCCCGCCACCAGTTCCACGAGGTCACGGACCTGGGTGGCGGTGAACATGTCGACCACGTCGATCGCCACGTCGAAGCGGTTCTGCAGCCGCGTCATGCACCGCAGCACGGCGACCGAGTCGACGCCGAGCCCGGCCAGCGTCTGATCGGGTGATACCGCCGGAACTCCGAAACTCGCGGCGACCTCGTCGAGCACCGAATCCGTTTCTCGAAACAAGGGTCGCTCCCCTACTGTCCGGTTGCTTCGACGACGAACTGCCCGAGCAGTGTCTGCTGGATCTGGGAGGTCCCCTCGATGATTTCCAGCACCTTCGCATCCCGATAATGCCGCTGTAGAGCCAGCTCCGAGCCGATGCCATTGGCCCCGTGCAGCTGTACGGCGTCGGCGGCCGTCTTCGTCGCGACCGTCGACGCGCGATACTTGGCCATCAGCGTGTGGTGGACGGCGTTGATATCGCGTTGCTCCTTGCTCACTCCTGCGTGGTGGCAGAGCAGCCGGGCGGCCAGGCAGTCCGTCGCCATATCGGCGAGCATGCGCTGGACGAGTTGATGATTCCCGATCTCGGTGCCGTGCTGGACCCGCTTGTTCGCGTACTCCACGCACGCCGTCACGCAGCTCTGCGCCAGCCCGACCGCACCCCAGGCGGTGCTGTATCGCCCGAGATCCAGCGCGCTGGAAGCCACGAAGACCAATCCCATATCGGGCCTGCCGACCATATTCGTCGCGGGGATCCTGCAGTTGTCGAACGTGATACGCCCCAACATCGAGCCGCGCAGCCCGAGCAGCCCGGACAGCGGCTCGATCTCGAGGCCCCCGGCATCTCGCTCCACCAAGAACGCGGTTGCCTTTCCTTCGAATCGAGCGAGCACCAGGAAGAGGTCGGCGATCTGTGCGAAGCTGATCCACTGTTTATCGCCCCGCAGAAGAACATCCCCGCCCTGGGCAGTCGCCGTGGTCGACACCGCCGACGCGTCACTGCCCGCTGACGATTCCGTAAGCGCGAACGCTGCGCATGTCGCGCCCGCCATGATGGCGGGCAGCCAGCGCTGCCGCTGGTCCGCCGTACCCCAGCTCAGGATCGAGTGGATCACCATATCCTGTACTGCGACGAAGTTGCGTATGGACTGGCAACCGCGACCGATTTCCTCGCTCAGCAAGCCGTATTCGACCATGCTCAGCCCGAGGCCACCGTGCTCGCGCGGAACAAAGGACCCGAGGTACCCCGCATCCGACAGCGCCGTTACCACGTCCTGCGAAATGGCCTGCGATGCATCGAATTCCGCAGCGCGGGGCACCAGCTCACGGTCGGCGAAGGCCCGGAAGCCTCGGAGGCACGTCGCCTGCTGTTCGGTCAGATGCAATGACGTCATCGGATCTCCTCCCGGTCCGATCGTTGCCGCCCGGTCAGATTCACCAGCGTCACTTGATCGGGGGCTATCCGTCCGGCGGCGGCCTCGGCCCGGACCGCGGCGATGGTGGCGGCAGCGGCGTAGCAGACGTCGAGGCCTTCCAGCTCACGCAGCATCGCTCGTGCCTCGACCAGTTCACGTTGGCTGACGGACACGATCCCGCCGCCACTGTCCGTCGCGATGTCTCGCATGTATCCGTAGCTGGACCGGCCGTCGCCCAAGAGGATCGCGCGGGCCAGGCCGGCCGGGTCGACCACCACATCGGCGTCGGTCAGTTCGGTGCGTCCAGCACGCCATGCGGTAGCCATCGGAGCGCAGGTAGACTCTTGCACCATAATGAAACTCGGCATGGCCTCAAGGCGGCCGAGTTGGAGGTATTCACGGGCGCCCTTGTGCGCAGCCATGATTCCCATTCCGCTGCTGATCGCTTGGACGACGATGTCGGGCTGGACGTTCATCTCGTCGAAGGCTTCGAGATACGCGAGCTTCAGCCCTTCCCGGCGTGCCCAATTGAAGAACCCCCCTTCCCAGGTCAATCCATACCGGGCCGCGTGCTGCTGCCCGGCTCGCCCTGCGGCAGCGTAGTCGCCGTCGACCACCGTCAGCGTTATCTGGTCGTCGACCAGGTGCTCGTGCTCGGCGACGAAGTCACGTCCGCAGAAGAAGTGCGCCCGCATCGTTTGGTCACGCCGGACTGCGCGAGCGAGAGCGGTCGCGCTGTTCCCGGTGCTGGATGTCGCCCACTCCTTGATGCCGAACTGCCGGAACACCGCCAATACCACTGCGGCGAGCCGATCCTTGGTAGTGCCGGTCGGCTGCCGCGACTCGTCTTTCACCCACAGCCTCGGCACCCCGATGGCCGCCCCAACCGAGGGCGCGGGGCGACAGGGTGTCCGCACACTGATGCCGTCGTCCAGGAACTCACGCGACTCGACAGGCAGAAAGTCGAAGTAGGCCAGTTCCGGATGCTGCCCCTCGGACGGACGGGCGGCCGCCAGGTCCAGCACGGCGTCGAGCGCGGACGAGCACTGCGGGCAGCGCAGCTCGAATTCGGCGTCGCACCGCCAGCTACATACAGTACAGGCGAGATAGAACTTCGGCAGGTGATCCTTCGGCATCGACATTCCCGCCCGTCACTCGCTCGGATCGACTCGGTGCAACGGCGGGGTGAGACTGGTGGCGACGTTGGGGACGCGCTCCAAGCAGGTGGTCCGGAGCCCCTTCGGCTCGTCGAGCACCGCCGAACCGGCCGCCGCGAGCCACTCCGTCGCGAACCGCGCACCAACGCAGGCACTCGGACCGGCGGAGAACGTCAGCAGCGACGACGGTGCGCGGTCGTGCCACCGCGCCGGATCGAAGGCGTCGGGGTTCTCCCATCGGTCGGGCTGACGGTGTATGGCATACACCGGGACATGCACGAAATCGCCCTTCAGTACGGATAGTTCACCAATCCGCTGCGAGCACAGGGCGGTGCGGCGCAGTTCCCAGATCGGCGGCCACAGGCGCAGGGTCTCCAGCGCGATCCATTCCGGTCGGGCTCGGCGAAGTTCCGCACGGGAGGCCATGGCGCCGAGGGAAACCAGCCGCTCTGTAGACAGCGCCGCTATCAGCCAGGCGAACGAGATCGCTAGGGAGGCGACAAAAGCCGACGTGGTCCGCAGGTAGAGCTCCCCGAGAAGCGCGGGTTCCCGCTCACCGAGCTCGCCGAGTACGGGAGGAATCAGATCGCGCCCAGCCAAAAGGGTGCCCGCTTCGGACGCGGCTTGCTCGAAACGTCGCACATTGGTCTGGGGGTCGAGCTGCCCCAGGATGAGGGGGACGAACACTGTCGCAAAGAATCGCCGCACGATCTGTTCGAGCCGCTCATCGTCGGCACACCCGATCGTGTTGAGGAGCCCGTCGAGCACGCCCTGCGCGCAGAGGTAGTGGAGGTCGCCGGCCTCGACGAGCAGCCTGCGTACCGCGGCGCGGGCCGACTCCGCCGGATCCTGCCGCGCCACCCGGCCGGTGACCCACTGATTCATGGCAACCCGCGACGGTCTGGGCAGCGTATCGCCATCCGCTTTCCAGAAGAGCGGCTTACCCGAAAGGCGCTGGCCGGTGCCGACGAGGACAGCTTCTCTAGCTAGCTCCGGCGCGCCGACCACGACGTGACCAGACCAGGTTCGAAAGACCGGCCGTTTCCGGCACTTTCTCTCGATCCTTTGCAGGTCTTTCCATTGGTTACGCATGACCGCCTCCGTTTGTCGCCACAGTCCGATACCGACACCGGCCAGTTGCATCTATTCCTATCGGCCATGTTCGCCGAAATCAATCCGGCGATCATGGCCGATAATTCTAGAAGCTCGCCTTGTAGTCGTAGTAGAACTTACGACCCTTGCTGGCATCGCTCCGCATGTGACGCTCTGCGCCGACAGCACGAGCAATCACTCGAACAAATTTCATTTCCCCCCCTTTCCTCGAATAGACACATAATTGACCATATTTTGCACAGCTACGGTCGTCAAGGCGATCTATATCCGAGATATCAGAACATCTATGAATCAGACATGGAATTGACGCCAGCGCACAAATAACCGAAACTGACTAGGTAAGCACCTTCGAGCCGTCCATTCAATACAAGACCCCGGCTGCCGATCGGCAATGTCCCGCCGGCGGGACAACCCCGACGCTCACACTGCGAACCATGCATCACTCACGGAGGGCGTTCAGCATGCTGTCCGCCGCACGGTCCAACGCCTCGACCACCCACGCCTCGAAGTCGAGGCTCGACTGCGTCGCAGCCTCACGCCAGCGCAACACCCGGTTACTATCAACCTGCAGCTTGGGCAGAACAGCGGACCCAGCCTCGGCCGGGCTCCTCCCATTGCGACTCGCGCGCACGTACTGACGGAGTTGATTCCTGGACCACCGCCCTTCCTCTGCCCGATCGAGCCAGTAATCCTGCTGATCCTCGGGCAACGAGGCCAACTCGGCGTGGTGCTGAAAGCTGAGCTTCGGCCGCCGCCGCGTCAACTCGAATCGGTTCGCGATCCATGCATAATTTCGCAACGTCTGATAATCGAGCCCGGCCGCATCGATCGCCTGTCGATACCTGTCCGCATACTGCCGACGTCCGAAGACGAGCCAGTCTCCAAGGCACCACGCAAAAGAATCTACCACACGTGAAACTTGCACCCCGGCCTGCTGCCAACTTTCGAATGTCACATTCCTCGGAAAGCGTAAACCGACCCGGGTTGTCCTTATCTGATCGTTCTGCGGCGCGCCAGGGGCCCCTTTCCCCATCAATATATGCTGCTGCGCACGCGGCACCGGGCCATCAACCGTGCCACCGAAATTGGAACCCTTGGACTCGCTCAAAATCCCCTCCTAATGTACATTATTCCAATACCGTACCGGTATTACTATGCCACAAAATCGAGACATAGGTGCTGTGCAACATCGGCAGGCGTCATCGCATACTGATCCAGAACCGAAAGATCGGATCAGGATTGTAAAGAACAGCGCCCCCTCCCCGGGTTTATCCAACCCCCACCTCCGTCAGCGAACATTGAGTCCGCAGAACGCACATCGACGACCGATCCGGACACATCCGCGCACGAGTGGAGTTTCCCGCCGTGCCAGCGGTGAACCGCGACCGTCGACGCGCATAGTCTCACCCTGCGCGGGCAGATGGCAACGAGGACGAGCCTATCGACGTGTGCGGTTCTCATCCAACCCCTCGGTTGCAAGTCCGCCGGCGCAATACTCCAGCGGGATAGACACTTCCTCTGCCTGGTTCGACGTATCGGGTGCCGAACAGGTTCCACAGAGAAGGAGCGAATTCCGCCAAGCGGCAGCCTCGGCACCGTCCACCGGCCGTCACCGCGAGGCGACGAACCGGCGGACCGTCAGCGGAAGCAGGCAAATCCCTCTGGAGGGTGGTCGAAAAGGTATAGGGCGGCCGGCCCTCAATGAGCCCACGACCGATCGCCAGGCCCCCTCGGAGCTTTGAACGATAGACATCGGCAAGCGGCTGCGCTTGTCTGAACTTGTTGCAAGACAACATTTCAGCCGCTCCCAGTCTTATCGCCCCTACGCTCTCGACCGCTACCGATCACGCGCTCAGCGGCATGTCTGTGTGTTCGGCCGTTGGCCGAGATACTGTGCTGGAGAAGCCTGCATCCGAGGACTACCGAACGCACGATCCGGGCGCCGTTCGCTACAGGCGGGATAACGTCGAGGCTGCCTCATTCTCGTAGCGAGCGCCCGTTGACAGGCTGTCAATAAGGCTGGGATTCATCGGTCACCGGAGTCCTGCGGCCTGTTTTGCGGTTCCAGCTTGGCTCGATATTGCTGCCACCAGGTCGAGTCGCTGGTAGGCATGTTTTCGTTGCCGTCGAGGAGGCCGGCGCCGCCGTCGATGAGCTCGCGGATGATGTCGGCGTGTCCGGCGTGCCGGTTGGTTTCGGCCGCTACGTGCACCAGGATCCGATGGAGCGTGACGGCCCGCTGGTCGTCGGACCACCACGGGACCGAGCCTTCGGCGGTGAGGTCGAGACTGTCGATCGTGGCGTCGGCATGTGCCCAGGCCCGACGGTAGAACTCGATGATGTCCTCGCGCGACTGTTCAGCCGTGGCCCACATGTCAGCCGTGGGATCCGCCTCGAAGTCGTGTTCGGTGGAGGGGTTCGTCGTATGGGCGGGCGAAGGTGTCACCGAAGTAGCCGAACTCGACGGTGCCGAGGTGCTTGACCAAGCCGAGCAGGTTTGTGCCGGTCGGGGTCATCGGACGACGCACGTCGTACTCGGACAGGCCGTCGAGCTTCCATAGCATGGCTTCGCGGGCATAGCGCAGATAACGGTGCAGATCCGCTTTGGGGCCGGAGACAGTCATGTCGAGCACTCTGCCAAGGCACCCTCACATCCCCGACTGATTTTCCTTCACACGACATCCTCGACGAAGCAGAGGGCGGGACACTCGCCCTGCAGTAGGCCAACATCTTCCTCAAGATCGCAGGAAGGCAAGCGGCCCAGAAAGACGTCGGCACCACCTGATGGCTCCGGGGTTACGTGACATTCGTCTAGCCCATGACGTGGTCTTCGAGACTGCCACGGGCTTAGTTCACGTCCGATCAAGGGCCTGGTTTCCAGTGTCTACAACTGGCTCGAGGCGCTGCCGCCAAGGACGACTCGGCCGTCTCGCCCCGAACGGACCACGAGGATTCTACCCATTGACCACGTTGAGCTCAGACAGCACACCCTGCGGATCGTTGAGGTAGCGATATCCCTCCACTGGGGGACTGAACTGGCCGAGCACGTTCGCCACGGCATCACGTTCCGCTTCAGTGACCGGGATCCGGCGCTTGATCAGACTGGCGCACAACACGTCGACGAGCATCGCCCACTCACCCACGTCGCTATAGGCCCGGTAGCTTTCGACCAAGTCGGGAGGCAGGCGGTCGGCGACGCTATCGAGAAGGTCTAGCGAGCCCTTGCTCATCTTGTTCAGCCGACGGTTACGGGCTTCGATGGCTTGCGGGTCTCGCTGACGCTTTCGTGCTTCTCGTGCCACCCTGTCCGGATTCATCGCATTTTCCTCGACCGATCTCAGGTTCCTCATCCACCCCGGGAGTATGCGGAGACCGAGAGCGTACCGGTTCGAATGAGCGGCCGGCGCGGTCGCCTGATCGTCGTGACAGGCCGAGGCCCAGCCGGGGTCAGTCTTGTTGGGTCAGTTTGGCGTTGAGTTCGCGAGCTTCGGCGAGTTGGTCTTCGAGGATGATGATCCGGCACGCCGCCTCGAGGGGGGTGCCCTGGTCGACGAGTTCCCGGGCGCGGGCGGCGATACGCAATTGGTAGCGCGAGTAGCGGCGGTGCCCGCCGGCAGAGCGTTGCGGGGTGATCAGTTGCGCCTCGTCCAGGCTGCGCAGGAACGCTTGGGTAGTGCCGAGCATGTCGGCGGGCCCGGCCCATCGTGTAGACGGGATAGTCGTCGTCGTCAAACTTTTCGTTCGCGGTTGGCATGTCTCCCGCGTCGGCTCCGGCCGCGCCGGTGTTGTCGGAGACTGCGCTCACTCTGGCACGGTCAATTAAGCGTCACCTACCCGCCCGCGATCGGGACCGCCATCGGAGGCGCCCCCATCCGGATGATGCCTGCTGGACAGGCAACAACGACGGAATCACGAGCCTATAGCTGGTATTCGGCTTCAACAACTAACTGGCCGCTTGAGAACCGCAGGTCGAGCCGGTTCCCATGTTCACGGCGCCCCGCCGAGGGCACTATCATTTTCCACTCTGCGCCATGGCTATTTCGGGATCATCACCACCAGCGGCGACGACCCCGCGGACGAGGCCGACGCCACTTCGCACACGAAGCCGGGCGACTCATGCCAGTCACACGACAGCCCGCAGTGTGGAACCGGATCCACGATTCACCGGTGACGCGAGTCAGTGCAGGTCGTACGTCCACACCTGGCCGTTGTCCCGGATATTGAAGACGATGGTGCCCGCCTGCGAGAGCGGCGGCGAGTTCGCGTAGCTGATGGCCGCGGGGACGTCGGCCCACAAATGCGCTACCCACGAAGTCTGATCGAGCAGATCCTGTTTCTTGATATCGGCTGCCTCGTTCGCCATGTGAACAACTGCCGAATCCATGCCTGCGGTCATGATTTCCTCCATTTCGCGTAAACGTTCTTTGCCTGCGAAATCGCCCCGCAACGGACGATCCGATTCCCCGAGTCTTCGCCTCGGATGTCGTCGTCTCACGAGTAGTCGACTACGGGTTCCTACCCGGCGATACTCATCGGGACGCGGGGCGGGGTGATCGCTGGATCCGTTCGCGAACCTCGTCATGTGCGGTCCGGTGCTGACCGGCGCGAGCTGTTACTCCACCGCTGTGCGGCGGGGTCGTCGCCGATCTTCCACATATTTCAAAGTTGTACGGACTTTAGCCGCGCGAGGTCGGATGCAGGTAGTCGCTACTCGTGTCACGGCCGCAGAATCGGCGAAGCATCCTTACCGGGCGATTTCATCCGACTGATTCGCGAAAGGATATGTGATGGCCGATCTTCCTACACCTGGTGCACGAAGCCGCGAATTGTGCGGCACCATGGCAGTTCACCATAAACTGCTCCAACAGAGCGAAAGCTACCGACAGCGTTCGGCGATGTTCGAGAACCGCGCGCTCGCCTACGAAGGCCGTATGCGCGCACCGATGCGCACCGGTCCGATCACGATCCCCGTGGTCGTCCACGTCGTCCACAATCCCGCGTTCCCGGCCGAGAACATCAGCGCGGCCCAGGTCGAGAGCCAGATCACGGTGCTCAACCAGGACTTCCGGGCGACCAATCTCGACCGCGTCGGCGTGCCGACCGTCTGGACCGATCGTATCGCCGACTGTCGAATTCAATTCGCCTTGGCGACAACCGATCCTGATGGCAATGCGACCGACGGCATCACCCGGACCGCCACCGCGAAGACATTCTTCAGCGCCGAAGCCGACGATGTGAAAGCCACCGCGACCGGCGGCGCCGATCCCTGGCCGAGCGACGAATACCTCAACCTCTGGGTATGCGCCGATCCGCAGACCGCGCCCGGAAACTCGATTCTCGGTTACGCGCAATTCCCTGGCGGTCCCGTCGACACCGATGGCGTCGTCATCGCGACAACCTGCTTCGGCACAATCGGAACCGCCACCGCGCCGTTCCACCTGGGGCGCACCACGACGCACGAAGTCGGGCACTGGCTGAGTCTGCGCCATATCTGGGGCGATGACGGAAGCGGCTGCTCCGGTGGCGATCTGGTCGACGACACGCCCAACCAGGCCACCCAGAACTTCGGCAAACCCCAGTTCCCGCACATTTCCTGCAACAACGGCCCCAATGGCGACATGTTCATGAACTTCATGGACTACACCGACGACGCGGCGATGTTCATGTTCACCACCGGCCAATCCTTGCGGATGAACGCGTGCCTGGATGGGCCGAGGGCCTCGTTCCTGGTCGCCGCTCGCGCTCCGGCCGGGGATCTGCGACCGGCGGTGTCCTCCATGGTCGCGGATGCGACGCCCGGACGCGGCGAGGCGGCCGCACCCCGTTCCGTGCCATCGACGAATTCGAGTTCCTCCGGCGGCGCGGGTGCGGTCGCCGACCTCGAGGGCGAGGTAGCGTTGTTGCGTTCATTACTCGACGAGATCAACGGCGTCCTCGCCCGAGCGCCACACTGGTCGGCGCCGGGGACCCGGTGAGGATTGCCGGTGACCGGACCGATCCCCATCCTCGGAATATGGGTGCACTCCCACGAGGAGGACACCGACACGGTGTCCATTTATCGGCCACGTGACTTCCCGTTTCCCCGGTCACGTGGCCGGTCCGGCCTCGAGTTCGGAGAAGACGGCACCGTCGTCGAATACCGTCCCGGCGCCGATGACCGGGCCCGGGCGACGACCGGCTCCTGGCGTGACCTCGGGGACGGCCGTTACTCGATGTCTTTTCCCGCCGAAGGCGCAGCGGAGCCCACTACACGTACGCTGCAATGCGTCGGGGACGCCCTTCTGGTGGACACCGGGTAATCAGCTTCGATCACCAATCCCCCACCTGAAACCCTTGTGGGTCTCGCTGACCTTCGATGTGGCGGCGTCTGGATCGGGATGAGCACCGTGACAGCGGTTCGGAACGAAACCCCGAAGCTATCGGCCGCCTTCGCGCCAACGGATATCTCCTGGTCGTCGGCGACTGACGGGTAGGTAGGACCGGTCAGATATCGGGCGAGCATGCAGCGTGGGCGACGGATCGAGAGTGTGCCTGCATCAGGGGACTAGCGTGCTGCGCCCGAATCGTGGTGGGCCTTTGTTATGGGTGGGGTGCGAGGTCGATGCGGACGTTGTCGTTGTTGCTGATGACGAATACTCGGTCGTGGTTGGCCTTCGTCCACTGGTGCGGGATCAGGAAGAAGCGGTCAGGAGTGCGCGCCAGTAGTAGGAGCCCGCTGTAGGCGTAGCGGTATTTCTCCCCGGGTGTGGTGATCGGGAGAACTTGGGAGCCGCCGCCTTCGATCGCGAGCCGATCGACGCTGAGCAGCAGGACGACCGGACGTGCGCCGAAGCCGGTCTCGACGGTGAGGCGGGCGTCGCGAATGGCGCGCTGATGGGCGTAGGAGCCCACCGCCCACGAGAAGCCGAGGAAACCTAAGCCCAGCAAGGCCAGGATCGGTAGCCATGGGGTGGATTGTGTGCGTCTGCGACCGGCGCCGGGGCGGCTGAAAATGCGGGGATGGGTTTCCCGCAGCGCGATGGCGTACCCGAGGAGTGAGACCGCCGCGATGAGCATGATCGGCATGTATGAACCGAGCCACGGCGGTAGCCAGTCGCGGACGATGACCAGAAGCGCGAAGACTGTGGCCAGGATGGCGCCGCTGATCAAGATGGCCATCGTCCAGCGCCGGAGCGTGGCGACGGGTCGTCGGCTGCGTACGGCAACGGCAAGCGGAACCGACCGAAGTGCGTAGCAGGCGAGCACGACCAGCAAGACGATGGTCACGGGCCAGTAGCTACTGGTGAGGCTGCCGATGACGTAGTCGGGGGTGGACAAACCGAGCATCCCGACATCCACGCCGAAATAGCCGTACCAGGCGCGGGTGTACACCATGCCGAAGTAGTAGAGCACTGCGGCGATAACCGCGCCCTGCGAGGCGATGGCTCCCGCAGCGGTCAGAGCTCGACGAAGACTGTGCCGGCCAGTCGAATCGGCGTCGTCCCCACTCATCGAGGGGGCTCACTGGTCGTCGCTGGGTGAGGCGCAACAGTCGTCGTGATATCGACTCCAGTGCCCGGCCTGCCCGGAAGAATCGGAACCGTCGGTGGCACGTTTGTGGGCGGTGTTGTCGGGATGATGACTCCGGTCGTGCTACTCGCCACGGAGACTGACACGGTTGAGGGGATCACCCGCCCGGTCTCGGGGGATACGGACGGAGTAGCTGAAAGGACCGAGCTGGCAGTCGCCGAGTCGGGAGAGGTGGTCACTGCGCTGGACGTATCAGCTTTCGGGGCGGTTGTGGTCGGAGAAACCGTGGTCGGTGCATCGGGCGACCCGCACGCGGCCAGCCCACCGATCAACAAGCAGGAACAGACCGCAAAAAGCTGCGATACCGATCGCATCAAGCCCTCCTCGGACAGTGGAGAACAGCACGAGTATTTCACAGAACCATTGCGTCAGTGCAGGTTTGAATTCGAATCGGATCCTCGGCAAAGAAGCGCCTCCGGCCACATCACAGCGAGTGACGGCACCTCCCAGGAACCCTACTGCAACATATTTGCCGGCGACGGAGGGCGCCGGTCGCTTTGCCCGGTGCAAGCGCCACAGATTCGACGAAACGGTTCTGTCCACATCGCTCGATCAGCGGCATGAGGGGAGTCCGGTGCGGCGACCCGGATGTGTCGGCCGACAACGGGCCAGCCGCCTCTGCAGCTGTGGACATCGAATATCACACCGCAGTCCGATTCCCTCTCATACCAGAGGGTTACGAGTAACGAGAATCCGGCCGATAGCTTCGGGGTATCGAAATCCGCGCCCCGCTCCGACATCGACCGGCCGACATCGTCGACGGATGGGGGTGGCGTCTCCGGCTCAGCTCTCAGGAAGATCTATGACGACACCTGCCTTGGTCCCCGAGTCATCTCCACGGTCACCGCGGCGCGGCGCCGACGGTGACTACGCCCGTCTGTTGCGCCGGATATCCGACGCGGGGCTGATGAACCGGCGTCCCGTCTACTACGCCGTCCGGCTAAGCCTCGTCGGGGTCGCGTTCGCAGCCTGCTGGGCAGCGTTCGTCCTCATCGGCGATTCGTGGTGGACGCTGCTGGTCGCGGGGTTCATGGCCGTGACGTTCGCTCAGATCGCGCTGGTCATGCACGATGTCGCACATCGCCAGGTTTTCCGGCTACGGCAGCCGACGGAGCTCGTGGGAAGAGTTGTCGGCAACGCCGGCATCGGTCTGGGCTACGGCTGGTGGCAGGACAAGCACACTCGGCATCACGCCAATCCGAACCACGAGGAACTCGACCCCGATGTCGCGCCCGACATTCTGGTCTGGTCACAGCAGCAAGCACGGTCCAGCCGCGGTCTGCCTCGTCTCATCGGGAGGGCGCAGGCGTTCCTGTTCTTCCCCCTCCTGATGCTGGAGGGCCTGAACCTCCATGTGGCGGGCGTTCGGGCGCTGAGAAATCGATCGGTCAAACACCGCGGGTTGGAGGGCGCGCTGCTGTTCGTCCACTTCGCCACCTACCTGACCGCACTGTTCGCGGTTCTGCCCGCCGACAAAGCCTTCGCGTTCCTCGCTGTCCACCAAGGCCTCTTCGGCCTGTACATGGGCTGCATCTTCGCCCCGAACCACAAGGGCATGCCGACCTCGACCGGCGACGACCGCCTCGACTACCTCCGTCGACAGGTGCTGACCTCCCGCAACGTACGAGGTGGCGCGTTGACCGACCTCGCCCTCGGCGGGCTCAACTATCAGATCGAGCATCATTTGTTCCCGAGCATGCCGACGCCGAATCTGCGTCATGCCCAGGTGATCGTCCGCGACTACTGCGCCGAAATCGGCGTGCCCTACCACGAAACCGGGTTGATCTCCTCTTACCGCGAGGCGCTGAGACACTTGCACCATGTCGGCGCTCCTCTACGCACCCCCGATCGACACCCGGGTACCGAAGTGTCACAACGGGATCGTTGAACACAAGCTGGGCGTCACCCCCGCCCCGGAAGCACCCGGCAGATGCTTTACACCGCCATCCGGCGAAAGTCCCAACGCCCGTTGTCTTCCGATGGCTACGCTGACCAGTGCAGATCCGCGCGGTATGCGCGGACGTAGTCCGGCGGTGGCCTACCCAAGCGTCGTCCCTCTCGACACGTTATGTGACACCTACGGCTTGGCCGACAAAGTGATCGGCGGCCCGGCCGTGGCCCTGGAGTCCGGCACCCCGGTGTAGTCGGGCAGCTCCACGCCGTTGATCGCGCGCTCGACCAACTCGGCGAACCACTCCCCGGTGAAATCGGGGCTCGGCTCGGCGTCCGGCCCGGGGACGTCGCGGCTGCGGGCGTTCAACTGGGCGATCTCCTGGTTGGCCTCGACGAACGAGCGCATCCGCGCCTCATAGCCGGCGAACCCGGCCTCCGGGTCCCACCCAGCGGCGGCCAGCTCTCCCGCCAGCAGGTAGGCGCCTACCAGGGCCAGCCCGGTGCCCTGCCCGGACATCGGCGACGAGCTGAACGCCGCGTCCCCGAGGAGCACCACCCGTCCGCTCGACCAGCGGTCCATCACCACCTGGGCGACCTGGTCGAGGTAGAAGTCCGGGGTGTCGTCCAGGTGCGCGAGGATGCGCGGGGTCAACCAGCCCATGCCGGCCATCCGCTCGCGCAGCAGGCGCTTCTGGGCCGCGACGTCGCGATAGTCGACATCGAAGTCCCCCGAGGGGAAGGAAAACATGGCCATCGCCCGGGTGGCGTCCTGGATGGGCCGCAGCCCGGCGGAGCGCCCGGACTCTTGGTAGTCGATCAGCCAGCGGTCCAGCCCGAACTCGTTGGGAACGCTGTAGAAAGCCAGCACGTGCCCGAGGTGGCGGACGAACCGCTCGCGCGGCCCGAAGACCATCGCTCGCAGCGCCGAGTGCAGCCCGTCCGCGCCGACCACCAGCTCGAAGCGCCGCCGGTCGCCGCCCGCGAAGGCCACGTCGACCCCGTCCGCGTCCTGGGTGAGCTCGGCGATCCGATCACCGAAGACGTACTCGACACCGTCACGGGTGTCGTCGTAGAGCACCTGGGACAGGTCCCCGCGCAGGATCTCGATCTCCGAGATGTACCCGTCGCCGCCATCGTCGTCCGCGCGATAGGTCTCCAGCACGTTCCCGTTCCCGTCCACGGTGTACGCGCCGGCCGTCTCAGTGCGAGCCGCGCGCACCGCCGCGTCCAGCCCCATCCGCCGGATGACCTCCTTGGTCACCCCACGCGCGTCCACCGCCTGCCCACCGGGACGCAGTTCGGGGGCACGCTCCACCACGGTCACCTCGGCCCCTCGCCGGCGCAGCCAGTGGGCCAGCGCCGGCCCCGCGATACTCGCCCCCGCCACCAATACCCTGGTACCGCTCACTGCGCCTCCCGCTCACCCGGCCGGATCACTGTCCGGATCGATTGCTCTGACCCACCGCTGTCGGTGTATCCACAGGTATCGACGACGGATCCACAAGAAATTCATCGGCGCAGCCGAGATCGTGTCCACGCTCCTGCGAACACCACACTCGTCTGCCCGATGCCGCACCGACCAGGCCGGGCCGGAGGCGTCCACGGCGGCAACCTCAGTCGACGCAGGGGATGTTGGATCCGATGCTGGTGGTGACGGGTTTACCGGAGTCGGGCGGCGCGTCGGCGGGTTTGGAGGTGGGGGCCCCGGTGGGCGAGGCTGTGCCGGTCGGTGTGGTGGAGCTCGTCGATGTGCCCGCACTCAATTCGTCGGGCATGGTGAAGTCGCTGCCGATCACGATCTCGATGTGGCCGGGGTCGATATTCTTGGACGCGGCTGTCGGTAGCCCGCCGAGCAAGTTCGCGGCCTGGGTGGCGTCGGTGTCGGCGCCTGTGCCGTAATAGACGACCGAGCCGGAACCATCGGTGGAGGCGGCGTTGCCGATGTTTCCTTTGCCGAATCCCTTGTCGGCCAACACTGTCGACACTTTGGCGGCCATACCTGCCGGTCCGCCCGCGTTGACGACGTCGACGGTACTGGTGGGTGTGGTCGTGAGTGCGGTGGGCGTGGCTGCCTGCACGCCGAACGCCGTGCGCACCGTCTTTTTGATGGCGGCCGGATCGATGACGTTGACGTCTTGGCCGTCGATGGTCCGGTAGCCCTGCACCGGCAAGGTCTGGAATTCGATCGGAATCGAACCCGCCTTTCCCATGGTCTGCGCGAAGTCGAGCACGTCCCAGCCTTGGGAGAGCACCACATCGTTCTGTGCGGCGTTGATCAATTGCTGCAGTTTGCCGATGTTGGTGAGTGTGCCGGACTCCGCGAGTTGTTTGGCGACCGAGGTGAGGAACGCCTGCTGGCGGTGGGTCCTGTCGAGGTCGCCGTTGTCGAGTTCGTGACGTTGCCGGACGAACGACAGCGCGTTGGCGGCATCGAGGTGCTGAGGTCCGGCCGGGAACACCGCGCCGGAGTAGTACTCGTCGTCGACGGCGTGATTGAGACAGACATCGACGCCGCCGAGAATGGCGGCCAGGTCGTAGAAGCCGACGAGGGAGACCTCGGCGAACCGGTTGATCGGTACTCCCGTCAGTGCCTTCACGGTCTGCACGATGGATTCGCGGCCGGCCTCGCGGCCCTGGCGTTCCAGTTCGACCTTGTCTTTGACGCCCTGGTTGGCGAGCTTCTGCTCGACCGCCACCTTCTTCAGCCCGTAGGCTTCCTTGATCTTGGCGTGGTCGTAGCCGGGGATCCCGGTGACCGCGACGTAGTCGTCGCGCGGGATGGAGAAGGCGGTGATCTTCTTCAGATCCTTCGGAATGTGTACCAGGATAAGGGAATTGGCGTTGTAGCCGCCCTCGCTGCCGTCGCCGGCGTGCAACCGGTCCATGATTTCTTTGGGTAGGTCGTTGCCGTTGCGGTCTTTGCGGGTGTCCAGTCCGATGAGCAGGAGGTTCATGTCGCCGTCGAGCGCGGCGGCGTCCTCGGAACTGATAGCCCCGGACCGGGCGAACCCGTCATCGACGGCGCGCTCGGTGTAGTAGGCGAATCCGGTGCCCGATACAACGACAACCGAGGTAGCGGCAACGACCAGGCGAAGGGCGGTCCGTGCGACCCTGGCCTGCCACGACGACTGCGCGGTCCGATCGCGGCGGGTGGGCCGCACCGGCACATACCGGTCGGTGGGGCCCTCGGCAGGGTCGGTCGCCTCCGCGGACACCTCGCGAACCCCTTCGACAGGCGTTTCCGGCCGAGCATGACGACCACCGGACCGGGGAACCACGACCGGAATCGGTTCCGTTTCGTCACTCATTCGCCGTCAAGCCTCACGTCACAGTGCCGCGCGGAAACCACCGATAGCACTTCACCAGGTTAGAAATATCCTGCCCGATGTCTGTGCCGAATACACGCCGAGCAAGCACCCGATCGGGTACGCGGTAGCGAAATCCGTGGGCGCGGCATCACGTCACGCGCGCCGATCTCGGTGATGATCGACGACAGGCCGCGCCGGTCGGCATGCGCCGACAGTTCGAGGCGGTTCGATAGCCGCAATGCGGCGAGGTCCCAGGTTCGCCCGGGTTGACGAGAGGTCGGGGCGCCACGCAGGATCGATCGCGAGATGGACGATTCATGCTGGTAGAGCTATTGGGTCCGGTGCGGGTGGTGGCCGCGGACGGGAGGAAGGCGTCGGTCGGGGGGCCGCGGGTGCGGGCATTGCTGGGGTTGCTGGCGCTCGAAGCCGGGCGAGTGGTGCCGGCGGCGCGGCTGGTGGACGGGGTGTGGGGGGAGAACCCGCCGGCGGGGGCGGGGAATGCGTTGCAGACTCTGGCGAGTCGGTTGCGAGCGGCGGCACCGGGCACGGTGCGGAATGACGGGGGCGGGTATGTGCTCGAGCTCACGCCCGAGGACGTCGATGTGCATCGGTTCGGGCGTGAGGTCGAGGCAGGGCGAGCGTTGCTGGCGGCCGGTGAGCCCGAACAAGCCATCGCGTGCTTCGATGCCGCGCTCGCCTTGTGGCGCGGGGAGCCGCTGATCGATGCGGGAGAATCGGAGGCATTGCGGGTCGCTGCGCTGCATTTGACTGAACAGCGGCTCGAGGCGGTCGAACTGCGAGCGGACGCCTTTCGAGCCTTGGGCCGAGGCGGCGAGGTATTGGGTGAGCTCCGCACGGAGGTAGCCGCACATCCGTTCCGGGAGACGCTGGCCGCACGACTGGTGCGGGCGCTCGCGGCAGCGGGACGAACCTCGGAGGCGATACAACAGTTTCAGCGAACCGAGACCCTGTTACTGGACGAACTCGGCACGACACCCGCCGAGGTCCTGCGCTCGGCCCTGGCCGAAATTCACACGAACGCACCCCGTAATCCCGCAGTCGACAAACCTGCGATCGAGACGGCGTCCGGATCGGGTCCGACGGGAGTTACGGAAGCATCGCGAACCAGCGGCGCATCCGCACCGCTGCTGCCCAGGCGGTTCACCAGCTTCGTCGGACGCGGACGCGACGTGGAAGGAGTGCGACGGGCGCTGCGCGAGGCCCGACTGGTGACACTGTCGGGTACCGGGGGCGTGGGGAAGACTCGGCTGGCCGCCGAGACGGTCGGGGCGCACGCCGAGGACTGGGCGGACGGTTTCGCTTTCGTCGAACTCGCCGCACTCGAGCGGGAGCGGCCCGACCGGCCGGCCATGAACGCGGTCGGAGTGGCGATAGCGAACGCGCTCGCTCAGTTCGAGCGACCCGATGAACTGTCCACGGAATGGGCCGATGTACTGGAGCGGACGCTGTCCGGCCGCCGAATGCTGTTGGTACTGGACAACTGCGAGCATGTCGTGGAGGCGACCGCGCGCCTTATTCACGATCTGTTGCAGCGGCTGCCGCTGCTGCGGGTGCTCACCACGAGCCGGGAGCCGATCGGCGTGGACGGCGAGCGACTGTATCCGGTCCGGACCTTGGACCTGCCCGAAGCCGACTCGGATATCGCGGCGGTCACCGCATCGCCCGCGGTCCGGCTGTTCATCGACCGCGCCACCGCGGCACTCCCGGATTTCGCACTGTCCGAACTCAATTCCGCGGATATCCGCGCCATCGTACGCAGCCTGGACGGCATGCCGCTGGCTATCGAACTCGCCGCCGCTCGCCTGCGCAGCCTGCCGCTACCGGACCTCAGCGCCCGGCTCACCGATCGCTTCCGGCTGCTCACCAACAGCACTCGCCACGCGGTCCCGCGCCATCGAACCTTGCACGCGGCCGTCGCCTGGAGCTGGGGACTGCTCACCGATGCGGAAGCCACTGCAGCCCGGCGTTTTTCGATCTTCGCCGGCGGCGCGACCTTGGACGCCGTTACTTCGGTGTGTGGTCCGGACGCCATCGACACGGTCACCTCACTGGTGACGAAGTCGTTGGTCGACTTCGATGGACAGCGCTATCGAATGGCAGAGACCATCCGCGTCTATGCGACAGCGGAATTGACCGCCGCAGGCGATGCGGACGAAGTCGCCCGCATCCATGCCGACTGCTTCTCGGAATTCGCTGACGCCGCCGCCCACGGATTACGCACTACCGCACAACCCGATTGGCTCGCGCGGCTGATCGCCGAACACGGCAATTGCGAGACCGCACTGCGGTGGGCGTTGGACGTCGGCGACGGCGAGCGCGCGGTTCGCCTGTACTCGAACCTCGTCTGGTATTGGCTGCTGCGCGGGTTGCACGGCGACATCTCCGAACGCCGCCGCGAGGTCCTCGCCCTGATCGACGACACACCGCCGCCGGGGTGCACCGGGGCCTATCTGGCCTGCCGGTACGCCGAGGAGCTGCCGGCGTACTTCACCAACATCTGGTGGGGCCAGATCCGAGATGACACGGGACAATTCGAGCGGCTGACCCGCGCGGCCCTCACCGAGGATCGACCTCCGCACCCGATGTTCGTGCTCATACTGGCGCTGCGTGACCTACTCGGCGACGACGACAGCCTGTTGACCGCGTGCACCACCTCCGACGATCCATGGCTACGCGGTAATGCGCTGATAGCAAAAGGTTTCGATGAACTGGGCGGCGACCACCCGGCCCGCGCCCTGCCCACTCTGGAGGCGGCGCTGACCTGCCTGAGCGCGCACGGCGACGCCCGGTCACACAGCCGCGCGCTGATCTCCCTGGCCAGCTACCGGACCCGGATGCTCGGCCTGGACAGCGCCCGCCCGCTGATCGCGAGCGCGCTGGAACTGCTCAGCGCCGACCTGGGCGCCGGTGAGCGCATGGGCGTGCTGCTCTTCGCGGCGGATATGTACCTGGTCGGCGGCGATACGGAGGTCGCGGCAACCTATATCGACCAGGCCGAGGCCCTGATCACCCCGCACATCATCCCCGCGCCTGGGCGCTTCTTGGCGGCGACGCAGGCGCACCTGGCCCACCTGCGCGGCGACAACGACCGCGCGATGGAACTGTACCGGCGGATGTCCGAGCATCCGCTCCCCGACGGCCCGCCACCAGCAGGACGCCACGATACCGTCCGCTTCGTGAACCTGGCCTTCGTGAGCACCGCGCACGCGGCGGCCCTGGTCGCGGCGGGCCGGCCGGACGACGCGCTGCGAGAGCTGGCCATGCCCCGCGATCTGGCCGCCCAGACCTCGGCGGCGCTGCTGGCCGAGGTCGGTATCGGTTACGCCCTCGTTGCTCTGGCGAAGGACGCCCCGGACCAGGCGGCCCGCATTCTCGGCGCAACCGACCGGATCAACCGGAGGGCCGGGGTGATCCGCATCGGCCCGTTCCGGCGGCGGGCGCTCGACCAAGCGGAAGAGGCGCTCGGGCCCGTTCGCCTGGGCGCGGAATTCCTCGCGGGCGCCCGGCTTTCCGACGAGGCGGTGCTCGAACTGCTGCGTACCGTTCGCTGACAGCGGCTGTCAGCGAACGGTACGGGCGGCACTGGATGCTCGGGACACGTATCCCACCGATCCAGGAGTGCTCATGTCAGTTCCTTCGAATACGGAAACAGTTGTTTCCGTGCGTGGTTCCCGCCGACTCGGCGAACGTCTCGGTAGGGCCGGCGCCGTACTGGGAGCCGGGTTCATCATCTCCGTCGGCGGCGGTTATCTGCTCGCCCCGCAGCGAATGGCCCCGGGGTTCGGCTTCACCGACTGGCCGCGCGGCGAGGCCAACGGCTTTCTGAACGTCAAAGGCGTCCGCGATGTGGTCATCGGTCTGATCATGCTGGTCCTGCTCGCGGCCGGGCAGCGCCGCACCCTCGGCGCGACCCTGCTCACCATCGCCCTCATCCCGACCGGCGATATGCTCACCATCCTGGTGCGCCGCGGCTCCACCGCGACCGCCCTGAGCGTGCACGGTCTCACCGCGGGCCTGGTGGCCGCCGCCGGCGCGCTGCTGCTGCGCCGGGAAAATCGCTGAGCGCCCGATGAAGACACTGCTCAATACCGCGCACATCTACATGATCATCGGCCTGATCTCCGGGTTCTACTACCGCGAGATCACCAAGGTCGAACATTTCACCGGGCAGTCGCAGCTCGGTGTCGTGCACACCCACGTGCTGGCGCTGGGCATGCTGTTCTTCCTCATCGTGCTGGCCTTGGAGAAACAGTTCACGCTCAGCGCCCGGGGAAGCCTGTACGGCTGGTTCTTCTGGCTGTACAACATCGGCCTGGCCATCACCGTCGCGTCCATGACGCTGCACGGCACCCTCACCGTGCTGGGCAAGAGCAGTGGTGAGGCGATCGCGCTGGGCGCGGGCGTGGGCCACATCCTGCTGGCCGTCGGGCTGATCCTCTTCTTCATCACCGTCGGCAAATCCATCGACGACAGTCGAACACCGCACAGCGCAGCGGTATTCGCCGAACAGGAGGCATTGTGAACACCGGCCAGGACGGCGCACTGTGGACGCGGGACGCGGTCTCGCTCGCGACGCTGATCGCCGAGGGTGCGGTCACCGCGACCCAGGTCGTCGAGTCGCATCTCGAGCGTATCGAGCAGGCCGACTCCGAGATCGGCGCACTCACCACGGTATTCAGCGAATCCGCGCGCGCCGAGGCGGCCGCGGCCGACCGCAGGGCGCCGACGGGGCCGCTGCACGGGGTCCCGGTCACCATCAAGAACAACCTCGATGTCGCGGGCAGCCCGACCACCTGGGGCGTGGCGGCCTTCGGGCAGGCCGTCGCGACAGCGGACGCACCCGCGGTGTCCGCACTGCGGCGAGCCGGGGCGATCGTCATCGGGCGAACGAACATGCCGGACTTCGCCACTCGCTGGCATACCGACAACGACGAGGCGGGCCCGACGGTGAATCCGTGGAACCCGACTCGCAGCCCGGGCGGTTCCAGCGGCGGTGACGCCGCAGCGGTAGCCACGGGCATGACCCCCCTAGGCCTGGGCACCGACTTCGGCGGTTCACTGCGCGTACCCGCCGCGTTCTGCGGAGTCGCCTCCCTGCGCACCACACCCGGCCGGGTGGCGGTGGCCTCGAGCCTGTCCGGGGCCGCACCCGCGCCGACGAATCAATTGTTCGCGGCGCCGGGGCCGTTGGCGCGCACCGTGCGCGATCTGACGACTGCCTTCGAGGTACTCAGCGACAGCGCTGACCTGCGCGATCCCGGATGGATTCCAGTGCGTGACGCGACCGATACCGCCCTGCCCGCGGTCGCCGTCACGCTCGGTGACGATATCGATCCGCAGGTGCGGGCAGCGCTGCTCGGCTGCGCCGACGCCCTCGAACGCGCGGGGTATCCGGTAGCCGAACTGGATCCGCCGCAATTGGGCGAAGTGGCGGCGGACTACGGCCGATTGGTTTCCACCGAGGTGGTGGTCCAGCGCCGCGAAGCCATGCGGCGAGTCGGCAGCGCCGGACTGAACACCTTCGTGGACGCGGCGATCGACCTGTTCCCGCCGCTGGATCTGGCGGGCTACATGACCGCGCTGGGTGAGCGCCTCACCCGCCGCGCGGCCTGGTCCCGCTTCCTCGCGGAGCATCCGATCGTGCTCGGTCCGGTCTCGGACGAACTGCCCTGGCCGGTCGGCTACGACCTCGGCGGCACCGCACAAGTCGCGACCATGTACGCGGCGCATCGCCTCACCATCGCCGCCAACTACCTGGCCCTGCCCGCGGTCACGGTCCCAGCGGGCGTATCGGCCGAGGGTCTTCCCATCGGTGTCCAGTTGATCACCGCCCCATTCGCCGAGCGCCGCGCGCTGACGGCCGCCGCCCATATCGAAGCGGCCTTTCCGATGCCCACACCCATCTCCCCCGCAACCGACCCGGCCACCCGGAACCAGGCTCGGTCCATCGGCTCGGGCACGACGCGGTGAACATTTCTGTAGCGAAGGGAATCTACATGTCACACAACACATTGCGATCCGCCGTGCGCGGACGGGTACTGCTGCCGGGTGACGAAGCGTTCGATACGGCACGGACCCCGTGGAACCTCAATATCGACCAGCCGGTAGCGGCCGTCGTGCACGTCGAAGACGCGGAGGATATGGCCGCCGTGGTCGGCTACGCGCGCGACGCGGGCCTGTCGGTGACCGCGCAGCCCAACGGCCACGGCGCTTCCGGTGATACCGCCGGCGCCATCCTGATGCGCACGCGCCGACTCGATCGGATCGAGGTGGATCCGGCCCGGCGACGTGCCCGCGTCGGTGCGGGGACCAATTGGGGGCACGTCCAGGCGGCGGCCGCCCGGCACGGCTTGACCGGGCTGGCCGGAAGCTCCCCGGTGGTCAGCGTTGTCGGCTATACCCTCGGTGGCGGATTATCGTGGTTCGGCCGTAAATACGGTTGGGCGGCCGATAGCGTCCGGGCCTTCGACATCGTCGATGCCGACGGTCGTCAGGCCAGGGTCACCGCGGAATCCGACCCGGAGCTGTTCTGGGCACTGTGCGGCGGCGGCGGGGATTTCGCACTGGTGACGGCTGTGGAGTTCGATCTGTTCGCGGCTCCGGCCTTGTTCGGTGGCCTGATCGCCTGGCCGGCCGCGCAGACCGAGGCGGTCCGTGCGGCCTTCCAGGACATCACCGATCACGCACCGGCCGAACTCACGGTCTGGCTCAATCGGCTGGAACTGCCGCAGGCTCCGCCGGTGATCGCGATCGCCGCCGCCTACCTGGGCGAACCGGCGCGCGGACGGGACCTGCTGCGACGGCTGGACACGATCGACGGCATCCTCGCGGACACGCGCCGGGAATTGTCCCCGGCCGAGTTGGGCGCCATCGTCAACGAGCCCACCGCCCCAGGCCCCGGACTGCTGCGAACCGAACTGCTGACCGCACTGGACGAGACCGCCGCCGACATCCTGCTGCACGCACCGATCGATCCGCTGATGGGCATCCAGCTCCGGCAGTTGGGAGGTGCGCTCGCCGAGCCCACCCGAGGCGCGGCTCCGCCGTTCGCGGAGCCCTACGCACTGTCTCTGCAGGCCACCGGCTCGGATCCCGACACCGTTGCCGCGGTACTCGCCACGCAGAAGCGCATCATCGCCGATCTGGGCGCGCGAGTCAGCGGCCGCAAACCGTACACCGTCCTGTCCGCCGGCGACAGTGTCGCGGAGGTTTTCGACACCGGCACCTTGGACCGATTGCGAAAGCTCAAGCAGGCCCGCGACCCACACGGTGTATTCCGCGCCAACTTCCCGATTCTCCACTGAACCTCCGGTTTCGAGACCGAGGTCAGGCACCTCCACACAGCGCTGCCCCGCCAACGTGATCGGCGCGGCAGCGCTGTGCCCGCGACCAGCTATCGCAATCCCTCCGAGGCCGAATCCTGCGCAGATTGCGGGTGGTACCATATATGGCGTGGTAAAGACAACGGTGTACCTCCCCGACGAGCTGGAGCTCAGGCTCGACGCGGAGGCCGCGGCAACAGGGGTGAGCAAGGCGGAACTCATCCGCCGCGGCATTGCGATGCTGCTGGATGCGTCCGACCGGCCACGCAACGACGCACCGCTGCCCGTCTTCCACAGCGGGCGCTCGCGCAGCGCCGACGAGATGCGCGAGGACGTCTACCGGCAGATCAAGCAGCGATCGGCCCGTCGATGATCATCGTCGCCGACACCTCGGCGCTCTTCGCCGCATTCGACGCCGACCAAGACGAACACGAACAGACGCTGCGCGTGATGGAGCGCGAAACCCTGGTCATATCGCCGCTGGTGCTGACCGAGCTGGATCACCTGACCCGCCGCGACCTCGGCTTCACCGCGGCGATGAAGATCACCGACGCACTGCTGGGCCGAGCCATCGACGGCCGCTACCGGCTTGCCGAGTTGAAGCACGTCGACCTGTCTACAGCGCAATCGGTGCGAGCCAAATACGAAGGACTGCAACTAGACCTCGCCGACGCGGTCGGCGTCGCGCTCGCCGACAAATACAAGACCGACTGCATTTTCACCCTCGACCAGCGCGACTTCCGAGCCATCGAACCATTGACGCCCGGTTTCCGCTCGTTCCGGATCCTGCCCGCAGACGCGTAGCAATCTGGGCCCCACGGTCACACTGCATAAGTCCCGCGAATGGCCAGGCGCTTCCCAGTTGCCGATGTTCGGCGTCTCCCGCCGAGAGCACCGCGGCTCTGGGAGGACATCCACTGAGGCCCGCGCCGCCCAGCTCGAACGTCGTGCCGGATCACGTCGCGATCGTCGACGGCCAGGCTCGGTCGTCGATTGTGAGCCAGGGTTCGATGGCTGCGGCGGTGGGGGATATGCCGGTGAATTCGCGGATGTCGCGGTGGAGGTGGGATTGGTCGGCGTAGCCGGTGTCGGCTGCTACTCGGGAGGGGGAATGTCCTTGAACGAGGCGGTGGACGGCGTGGTCGAAGCGGACAAGTTTGGCGGCGCGTTTGGGGGTCAGGCCGATTTGCGTGCCGAAGCGTGACCACAGTCGTTGACGGCTCCAGCCCAGCTCGGCGGCGAGGTGCTCGACGCGGAAACGGCCGCGGCTGAGTTTGATTTGCCGCCATGCCCAGGCGACCTCGGGGTCGACGCGCTGGTCGTGCCGGGACCGCGCGGACAGCGCGGTGTCGACCAGGGCGAACCGGTCGGGCCAGCTGGGTGTCTCGTGCAGGCGCTCGCGCAGCCACCCCGCCTCGCGACCCCAGATGTCGTCCAAGCCGATGATGGTTCCGCCCAGCTCGGCGGGCGGAAAGCCGAGGATTGCTCGGGCGACAACCGGTTCCAGGCGAATCTGGACGCATTCGACGGCGTCGACGCGGACCGGAAGCGCGGTGCCCGCGAGGCCGAGTGTCAGACTGCCCGAATGGCTGCGGCCCGTCGAGTCGCGGACCTCGAAGCCGCACTCGCCGAACTCGACGATCACCGTGACCGCCGGATGTGGAATGACACGCACCTGCTCCGGGCCGTCCCCATGCACATGGAATCCGGCCATATCGACGCCGCGCAGGGCGGGTGGCCGCGCCGGTCGAGCGATGTCCCAAGGCACACGTCGATTGTATGAGCTGCCGCGCACGCTGACATTTCTTCAATACGCGGCCCGCAGTCGTGCCAGAACGTGGTGGTGTCCCAACCAATCGAAGGAGCAACCGTGGACGAAACCACAGCCGCCGCAAGACCGAATCGGTGGCGGCATATCGGGGGGCTGCTGATCGCCACCGTCCTGGCCGCCGTGATCACCGGCTCTACGACCGGCGCGGCGAATGCCGAGACCGACGATTCACACGAGCAGATGGTGCACCTGCCGGGCGGAAACATCCACGTAGTCGCCGACGGAACGCCAGGCGCTCGCGCGGTGGTGCTGCTGCACGGACTGGGTGCCTCGACCGCCTACTGGGATCCGGTGCTGCCCGCATTGCGGGACCGGTACGTCGTGCGCATCGACCTGCTCGGCCACGGCAAGTCCGATAAACCCGACACCGGCTACAGCACGTCCGAACAGGCGAGCCGAGTGGGGGCCGTGCTCGACCAGCTGGGCATACGACAGGCGATCGTCGTCGGGCATTCTTCCGGCGGCTACGTGGCCACCTCGCTGGCCGAACAGCGCCACGACCTGGTGTCGGCGATCATGCTGATCGACTCCGGTCCCCGTTTGGACGCCGTCACCGGCAGCGGTCCGGTCGGCAACCTGCTGTTCGTTCCTGCGATCGGACAGCCCCTGTGGCCGCTCCTCCCGGACGTCGTCCTCCGGCAAGCCATGAGTTCCGCGTTCACCCGGGACGTGCGGATCCCCGACCAGTTCGTCGCCGACCTGCGCGGCATGACCTACCGCAGTCTCACCGCGACCTCCACCGCGTCGGACGACTACCTGCGGGAACGAACCGAACCGGACCGGCTCACCGACCTGGGCATTCCGGCCATGGTGCTCTACGGCTCTCAGGACAAGCGATGGCAGCCGGACTCTTACGAGGACTACCGCCGCGTCCCGGGCATCCGGATCGAGAGCCTCGACTGTGGCCACACGCCCATGGTCGAAGAGCCCGACGGCACCGGCGCCCTCATCCGTGACTTCGTCGGCCGGCACTGAATCGTAGTTGTCGGCCACCTCTGTGTGGTGCCTGCGGGGCCGCAGCTTTCGCTAGTCGTCTTCGCCGGTCGGTCCGTCCAAACCCGCCTCACGCAGGATGCGGGTCAAGGTATCGGTATCGACCGGCCGCTGCGGCTCTTCCTTCTCCGCGACCGGGTTCTCCCGAGCGACAGGCAGCATTTCTTCGTAGCCAGGGTCGCCGGGGTGGAACTCCTCGAAACCGCTGTAGAAGACGCCGTCCTCGGTCTGGCCACGCAGCGGCAGCAGGATGGTCACGCCGTCTTCTGCCCGCTCATCGGGCAGAAACCGCATCCACGCGTCCCACGCAGGGCAGTCGGCCGTCTTCCCCGTGGACGAAGCCTGCCGCCACGAATCAGACCGCCGCGACGCCCCGGGCCGGCGTGGCGAAGCAGACCGGCGCCACGGCTCCGAGTACGCCATGGTCCAGGCCCATCACAGCGCGTCCGCCGAGGGTTTCCGCCCCGGACGCGGGGACACCCGGTTCGCCGCCGCGCGCGCCGGGCCGCCCTCCCGCACGACCGGATCAGAAGGACGAGAAAGCAAACCGGAAAGTGGACGCCTCCGCCGAGTCGGTCGCAGCCCGCCTCGCCCGGGAACTCGCCGACCGCCACGGCGTGCGCGCCTTCGGTTTCGAGACCCCGGGCGTCGCGGTCCAGGTACTGACCGAGATCGTCGCCGCAGTGGACGACGTGCTGCCGCGATACCCGCAAATCGTCCTGCGCGCCATTGGGATCGAAGAACTGGCGAGCGGCGAAGCGACGCGGCTGGAATGGGATTCGGGCGCGACACCTGGCGACTCCGAGAATGCTCCTGATTCACCGGAGAAGCGCTCCTCGGTCGCGTCCGAGGGGGTGCTCACCGCACGCATCGCGCTGGCGGTGGGCGCTGCCACCGACCCGGAGCGTTTACAGCAGACCGTCACCACAGCCGACAACGCGGGCATGCTCGCCCCCGGATGCGCGAGACGGCCCGTGTATTCGTCGATCGTGCGCGAGCTCGGCAGAGCGCTCGACGGAGCAGGCGGCTTTCGCGCTCGCGCCGCCGCACAGCGCGTGCTGGTCAGGGCGTATATGCCGCAACTGAACCCGGAGGACAAGGGCTCGTTGAATCGCACGGTGTCCGGCTTCCAGGAATGGCGGTCGCAGTTGAGCGGCCGCAGCTTCGATTGTGTGAGCGTCCGGCTTGCGAAGGTGAATTTCGTTGAGAGGCAGCGATATTGTGAGCAGCATGCGGTGGATGGTTGCGATGAGCTTGGTGCTGCTGCTGGGCGGCTGCGCGCAGACCACGGCGGGAAGGCCGCAGCCGGTAGCGGGGGCGTCACAGACGGCGTCGTCGCCGCGGGCGACGGCGGCACCGGGGAAGGAAGGGGAACTCAGAGATCGGATCGCTTGGGTTCGGCAAGGTACGCCGGTTGATCTCGCCGACTTCCATTCGGCCCGGATCGAGGGCGGTCCGGTGACCGACCTGCGGGACGATATCGCGTTCGTCAGCCCTACCAGCAAGATCAGTTGCGTCACGGGGACAGCGCTGGGAATGGACGGGTTCGACTGCACGGTCGAACTGAAGGAACCGGTGCCCGCGCCGGGCGAGGGCTACGGCCAATGGTTCGGCGGATACGTGACCTACACGGGGCACCGGTTGACGGTGGGCCAATTCCGCGGCGATCCAGGGCTTTTCATCAACGGTCATGGCCGGACCTTGCCGTACGACAGCACCATCGCCTTCGGCGACTACGCCTGTCGCATCGCGACGACCGGCCTCACCTGCGTGCACCCCGCCCAGGGCACGGGCGTGCAACTGAGCAGCGAGGGCGTCGTCCCGCTCGGCTGCCTGCGCGAACTCCCGCAGACGGAGCGCGAACCGGCCGTCGGCCGCGCTTATGCCTGCTGAATACTCGTTCCCGGGCTCGGATCCCGTGGCCCTCCCACATGACCAAGACCGCCTTCGCTCAGATAGGCCTGAGCAAACAGTCGAGAAGGTCACGGAGCGGATCGTTGTCGCCGCGCAACGATGCGTGCGAAGCCCGTATGTTGTCGTCGCGATCGAGTGAAGACCAGTCGATGACCCATCCCGCCTCATGGCATAGCTGTCGGAAGAAAGCTCGCTGTGTCCTCCCGTTACCCTCACGAAACGGGTGGATCGCGTTGACTTCGGCGAAGTAGTGCGTTAGCCGTTCGACGAACTCAGCACGCGAACATCCCCGCAAATACCGCTCCTTCGCAAGGCCGCCGAACACATCCGCCGAATAAGGCTCGATGTGCTGCGGCAAGCAAAACGGGTCCGACTTTGCGATCCCAACCACCCGGATCTCACCTGCCCAGGAAAATATGTCGCCGAAGATCTCCCGGTGGAACGCCCGAAGGTGATCGAGATCGTAACTGCCGGGTAGAATCCGGGTACCCAGGTCCGCCAGTGCAGCGAGGCTCAAGTCCGCTTCGGCTCGGCGCAACTGCTCAGCGTCGACGATCCCGAGACGGTTGCGCAGCACTCCCGACTCGGGATCTATGTATGGATCCGCCGTCATCGCGGACCATGCAAGCGCCGGACGCGCTCGCGCATCTGGGCTGTGCTGATCTCGCCCTGTGCCCACTGCTGCAGGATCGCGTCCGCATCCGAACTGGGTGATAGCCCCTCGGCTTCGATAGAAGCCGAGGCTTGCCGTACCGATTGAGCACGTTCCGCAGTCAGTTCTTCGAACACTTCGACCGGCACTACCACCGCTTCGGTCTTGCGATGGGAACCGACGCCCACTGGCGTACGGTCACCGCGGCGAAACCGTTCCAGCACTCCGGAGAGCTGCTCACGTGCCTCACGTACCGACAGTGTCTCGATCAACATCTCAATAGTGTACCCGAGTGTGTACACATAAGCTCGCGGGCGCGAGTCTATGCGGATGGCTGGACACCCCATGAAACGCGAACGGCGCCGCCCCTTTCGGAGCGGCGCCGTTCTCAGCGATTCAGCGAATCACTTGATGATCTTCGTGACGCGACCGGCGCCGACGGTGCGGCCACCCTCGCGGATCGCGAAGCGCAGACCCTCGTCCATGGCGACCGGCTGGATCAGCTTGACGGACATCTCGGTGTTGTCACCGGGCATGACCATCTCGGTGCCCTCGGGCAGGGTCACAACGCCCGTCACGTCAGTCGTACGGAAGTAGAACTGCGGACGGTAGTTGTTGAAGAACGGGGTGTGGCGGCCGCCCTCGTCCTTCGACAGGATGTACGCCTGGCCCTCGAACTCGGTGTGCGGGGTGGTGGTGCCCGGCTTCACGACGACCTGGCCGCGCTCCACGTCCTCACGCTTCAGACCACGAACCAGCAGACCGACGTTGTCGCCCGCCTGGCCCTGGTCCAGCAGCTTGCGGAACATCTCGACACCGGTGACGGTGGTCTTGGTGGTCTTCTCGCGGATGCCGACGATCTCGACTTCCTCGTTCACGTTGATCACGCCACGCTCGACACGACCGGTGACCACGGTGCCACGACCGGTGATGGTGAAGACGTCCTCGATCGGCATCAGGAACGGCTTGTCGGTCTCACGAACCGGGTCCGGGATCGACTCGTCGACCGCGGCCATCAGCTCCAGCACCGACTCCGCCCACTTCGGGTCGCCCTCGAGCGCCTTCAGACCGGAGACCCGCACGACCGGCGCGTCCTCGTCGAACTCCTGCGAAGCCAGCAGCTCGCGGACCTCCATCTCGACGAGCTCGAGGATCTCCTCGTCGTCGACCATGTCGGCCTTGTTCAACGCGACCAGGATGTAGGGCACGCCGACCTGGCGGGCGAGCAGCACGTGCTCACGGGTCTGCGGCATCGGGCCGTCGGTGGCGGCGACCACGAGGATGGCACCGTCCATCTGCGCCGCACCGGTGATCATGTTCTTGATGTAGTCGGCGTGACCCGGGGCGTCGACGTGCGCGTAGTGGCGCTTCTCGGTCTGGTACTCGACGTGGGAGATGTTGATCGTGATACCACGAGCCTTCTCCTCGGGCGCCTTGTCGATCTGATCGAACGCGAAGCTCTCGTTCAGATCCGGGTACTTGTCAGCCAGCACCTTCGTGATCGCTGCAGTCAGCGTGGTCTTGCCGTGGTCGACGTGACCGATGGTGCCGATGTTGACGTGCGGCTTCGTCCGCTCGAACTTCGCCTTCGCCACTTCTTTGTCCTCCTGGACTTGTTGGTGCGTGCAATTGCAGCAGTGCGGGGGTCATCCCCGCGGACAACGGGGAAAGGGTTTACAAACGCCCGGGAGCCATTACTCGCCGGTCGCCTTGGCGATGATCTCCTTCGACACGTTGGCCGGAACCTCCGCGTACGAGTCGAACACCATGGAGTAGTTCGCCCGGCCCTGGGTCTTCGACCGCAGGTCACCGATGTAACCGAACATCTCCGAGAGCGGAACCAGCGCCTTGACGACACGGGCACCACTGCGTTCCTCCATGGCCTGGATCTGACCACGGCGGGAGTTCAGGTCGCCGATCACGTCGCCCATGTAGTCCTCGGGCGTCGTGACCTCGACCGCCATCATCGGCTCGAGGATCACCGGACCGGCTTTGCGAGCCGCTTCCTTGAGCGCTTGCGCGCCCGCGATCTTGAACGCCATTTCCGACGAGTCGACGTCGTGGTAGGCGCCGTCGAGCAGCGTGACCTTCAGGTTCACCAGCGGGTAGCCGGCGAGCACACCGTACTGCATGGCGTCCTGGGCACCGGCATCCACCGAAGGGATGTACTCCTTCGGCACGCGGCCACCGGTGACCTTGTTCTCGAACTCGTAGTGCGCGCCGTCCTCGCCGACGAACGGCGCCAGCGCGATGATCACCTTCGCGAACTGGCCGGAACCACCGGTCTGCTTCTTGTGCGTGAACTCGAGCTTCTCGACCGGCTTGGTGATCGTCTCGCGGTAGGCCACCTGCGGCTTACCGACGTTCGCCTCGACCTTGAACTCGCGCTTCATCCGGTCGACCAGGATGTCGAGGTGCAGCTCGCCCATACCGCCGATGACGGTCTGGCCGGTCTCCTGGTCGAGCTTGACCGAGAAGGTCGGGTCCTCTTCGGAGAGACGCTGGATCGCGGTGCCCAGCTTCTCCTGGTCGGACTTGGTCTTCGGCTCGATGGAGACCTCGATGACCGGGTCCGGGAAGGTCATGGACTCGAGCACGATCTGGTTCTGCGGATCGCACAGGGTGTCACCTGTGGTGGTGTCCTTGAGGCCGATGACCGCGTAGATGTGACCGGCCGAGGCCGCGCCGACCGGGTTCTCCTTGTTGGAGTGCATCTGGAACAGCTTGCCCAGACGCTCCTTCTTGCCCTTGGTCGAGTTGATGACCTGGGCGCCGGAGTCGACCTTGCCGGAGTACACGCGGACGTAGGTCAGCTTGCCGAAGAACGGGTGCACCGCGATCTTGAACGCCAGCGCCGCGAACGGCTCGTCGGCGCTCGGCTTGCGGGTGAGCAGTTCCTCTTCCTTGCCGGGCACGTGGCCGGTGGTGGCCTCCACGTCCAGCGGCGAGGGCAGGTAGTCGATGACCGCGTCGAGCATGGGCTGCACGCCCTTGTTCTTGAACGCCGAGCCACACAGCACCGGGTAGAGCTCGGAGGTCACCGTCAGCTTGCGGATGGCGCCCTTGATCTCCTCGATGGTCAGCTCTTCGCCGCCGAAGAACTTCTCCAGCAGCGCCTCGTCCGACTCGGCGACGGTCTCCAGCAGTTCCTGGCGGTACTGCTCGGCCCTCTCCTTCAGCTCGTCCGGGATCTCGACGACCTCGTACTGCTCACCGAGCTTGGTCTCGCCGCGCCAGACCTTGGCGTTGTTCTCGACCAGGTCGACGATGCCCTCGAAGGTGTCCTCCGCGCCGATCGGCAGCTGGATGACCAGCGGCTTCGCGCCGAGGCGGTCCTTGATGGTCTGCACGGTGAAGTAGAAGTCCGCACCGAGCTTGTCCATCTTGTTGACGAAGCAGATCCGCGGCACGTCGTACTTGTCCGCCTGACGCCACACCTGCTCGGACTGCGGCTCGACGCCTTCCTTGCCGTCGAACACCGCGACGGCGCCGTCGAGCACGCGCAGCGACCGCTCCACCTCCACGGTGAAGTCGACGTGCCCGGGGGTGTCGATGATGTTGATCTGGTTGTCGTTCCAGAAGCACGTGGTAGCCGCGGAGGTGATGGTGATACCACGCTCCTGCTCCTGCTCCATCCAGTCCATCGTGGCAGCGCCGTCGTGGACCTCACCGATCTTGTAGGTGATGCCGGTGTAGAAGAGGATGCGTTCAGTTGTGGTCGTCTTGCCCGCATCGATGTGGGCCATGATGCCGATGTTGCGGACCTTGTTCAGGTCGGTGAGCACGTCCTGTGCCACGGAAATCTTCCCCGCTCGTAGCTAGTTGGGATTATCGGGGACGACCCTGTGGTCGCCTCTATGTCAACGCCGGAAGCGGCCGGTGAGTGCCGCCTCCGGCTGTGCCTCCCGACCCAGACGACGGGCCGGGCAGACGTCACCAGCGGTAGTGCGCGAAGGCCCGGTTGGACTCGGCCATCTTGTGGGTGTCCTCACGGCGCTTGACCGAGGCGCCGAGGCCGTTGCTGGCGTCGAGCAGTTCGTTGGCCAGACGCTCGACCATGGTCTTCTCCCGGCGCGCACGCGAGAAGTTGACCAGCCAGCGCAGGGCCAGAGTGTTGGCGCGGCCCGGACGGACCTCGACCGGCACCTGGTAGGTGGCGCCACCGACGCGGCGGGGCTTCACCTCCAGCGACGGCTTCACGTTGTCCAGCGCGCGCTTGAGGGTGACGACCGGATCGGTGCCGGTCTTCTCGCGCGCCTGCTCCAGCGCACCGTAGACGATGCGCTCGGCGGTGGACTTCTTGCCGTCCAGCAGGATCTTGTTGACCAGCTGAGTGACCAGCGGCGAACCGTAGACCGGGTCGTTGATCAGCGGACGCTTGGGTGCGGGGCCCTTGCGTGGCATATCAGCTCTTCTCCTTCTTGGCGCCGTAGCGGCTGCGGGCCTGCTTGCGGTTCTTCACACCCTGGGTGTCGAGCGAGCCGCGAATGATCTTGTAACGAACACCGGGGAGGTCCTTCACACGACCGCCGCGCACGAGCACCATCGAGTGCTCCTGCAGGTTGTGTCCCTCGCCCGGGATGTAGGCCGTGACCTCGACCGAGCTGGTCAGGCGAACACGCGCGACCTTGCGCAGCGCGGAGTTCGGCTTCTTCGGGGTCGTGGTGTACACGCGGGTGCACACGCCACGACGCTGCGGGCTCCCCTTCAGGGCCGCGGTCTTCGTCTTGGCGACCTTGTCGCGGCGACCCTTGCGGACCAGCTGGTTGATGGTTGGCATAGACCGGCTTTCCTTATTAGTTAACGCGGTGTGTGGACTTGGTGTCTGTTTTAAGTTCGCGGCGTTCCCGGGGCCCTTCGTGGAGACAAGCTTCCACTTCGAGGCCCGTCGTTCACGCCGCTGTCATCGAGCTTTCACTCGCACGTCCGGCCACGTTTCTCGCGTCCCGAGGTCGGGCGTGTCGCGCGCGGCGCGGAGCCCTTATTCCGGGCACGCTGGATTCGTCGGCCGCTCTCGCTGGCCTACGGTCACGCACGAACTTGCCCGCATGCTTCCGGGCACAGCGGTCCACGATACCCGTGGCCGGGACACAGGGTCAAAGTGGGTCGGTTCGAAGATCGTCTACCTGGCCAGGTTCAAGGTCATTTCCATCAGCTTCTTGGCCGCGTCGCACGGGTCGGGATGCGCCGAGCCGGGGCGGTAGTTGATCCACCAGCCGATCACGCCGTTGTCCGGCGCACTCGCCGTCACGCCGCAGGAATCAGGGTCCTTCGGCCTGCGTATCTGCAATGCCAGCGAACTCTGAATGGTGATGTTGGTGGTCTCGTAGCCGAGCTTGTTGTTCGTCTGTTTCTCGTTGCTCAGCGTCCCGTTCTCGTACCAGTTGAGCGTGGCCATCCCGTTGCCGCCGGGCGCGCCGATCAGATCCCACATGCACACCGCGCCGAAGAACGACTCGCTGACCGTGACACCCTCGCCGACGGCCTTGCCGATCTGCTCCTCGGACAGGATCATGCATTCGCGCAGCAACTTGTCCAGCCTGGTGTTGACCGGCTGGCTTCCGCCCACCGGCTGCGGCGAACCGGGCACCACCTGACTACAGCCGCCCACGGACAGCGCCACCGCTACCGCCGCGGCGGCCACCGCGCCTCGCCCGCGCAGGACTCGTCGCACGTTCATGCCCTCCCCCTCACTGCATCCGCTGCAGAGTCAGCTCGGCGAGAGCACGGCTGCGGTCGCACGGGTTGCCGGAGCCCGTGCTGAAATTTCCGATGTTCGTCGACCATTCGAAGAAGTCGTCACCGAGTTGCACGGCGAGGTCGCAGATCTGTCCACTCGGATCCAAGGCGGCGAAACCCTCGCGCCCACCGACCTTTATCGGATCGGGGGCTCGGCCGTTCACGGTCACCCACGCCCGCTCACGCTCGATCGGACTCCCTCGATAGGAAGCGAAAGTGATACTGGCAGAACCGATGCCGGCCGACTGCCAATTGCAGCCGACGGCATTGCGGAAGACGCCGGAGATCCGGCCGAGCCCGCCAAGAGCGCGCACCTCGTCGTCGGTCACGTGCCCACACTCCCCGACGAACGGACCCATGGCCACCACTTTGGGCGCAGGCCGCGACGGACCGGGGTCCTCGGAGTCTCCGCTCGAACCGCAACCCGCCAGTGCGAGCACCAAGGCTGCCGCGGTCACGACCGCCGACTTGATCCGCATGGCAAGAACTCTACCGATTGCGCTCCGGGCGGACCGTCCGGCGAACACGGCCGGGCAGCGCTGCCCGCGACAGCCGGGCCGGCCATAGCTGCGCGAGCTCCGATTAAAGATTGCCCCGGGCTTGCTGTTCGCGTTCGATCGCCTCGAACAGAGCTTTGAAGTTCCCCTTGCCGAAACCGAGGGAGCCATGGCGTTCGATGAGTTCGAAGAAGACCGTGGGGCGGTCGGTGAGCGGTCTGGTGAAGATCTGCAGCAAGTAGCCGTCCTCGTCACGGTCGACGAGGATGCCGCGCCGCTGGAGTTCTTCGACCGGGACACGGACCCGGCCGATGCGGGCGCGCAATTCGGGATCCTCGTAGTAGGCCGTCGGCGTCTCCAGGAACTCGACACCCTCCCTGCGCAAAACGTCCACGCAACCGAGGATGTCGCCGGTGGCGAGCGCGATGTGCTGGACACCGGGGCCGCGGTAGAACTCCAGGTACTCATCGATCTGGGAGCGTTTCTTGCCGACGGCGGGCTCGTTGAGCGGGAACTTCACCCGATGGTTGCCGTTGGCGACGACCTTGCTCATCAGCGCCGAGTACTCGGTGGCGATGTCGTCGCCGACGAACTCGGCCATGTTGGTGAAACCCATGACGCGCCGATAGAACTCGACCCACTCGTCCATCCGCCCGAGTTCCACGTTGCCCACGACGTGATCGATCGCCTGGAACAACCGGTTGGGCGCGCCGTCGCGCCGCTGGTAGTTGGAGCGGCGGGCGACATAGCCGGGCAGGTAGGGCCCGAAATAGCCGGAACGGTCGACGAGGGTGTGCCTGGTGTCGCCGTAGGTAGCCAGCGCGGCCGAGCGGACCGTGCCGAAGTCGTCGGTCTCGTCGTGCGGTTCGACCAGGACGGTGGCGCCGTGGGTGCGCGCCCACGCCACACAGCGGTCGACGTCGGGCACTTCGAGCGCGATGTCCACCACGCCGTCGCCGTGTCGATTGTGATGGGCGGCCAGCGGACTGTCCGGGTGCACCGCTCCGGTGATCACGAAACGCGCCGCACCGCTACGCAGCACGAATGCCTTGTGGTCGCGATTGCCGGTCTCCGGACCGGAGTACGCCTCCAACCGCATGCCGAAGGCGGATTCCAGGAAGTGCGCGGTCTGGGTGGCGTTGCCCACCGCCCAGACCAGAGCGTCCCACCCGATGACCGGGAACGGGTCACCGCTGTTGTCGTGGTCCACCAGCCCCACGAGCGTGCGCAGCTCGCCGTCGCTGGGAACGGCGCCGGACCGGGTGTCCGGCAGGTGCTCGATGGTCATGTTCCAAGGAAATCGCCGGTTCCGTCGGCTAGGCAACAGCGCCGATTCCCGGTAGTCAGTGTGGCGAATTCGGCTAGGAAGTGGCGGGCCATGCTGGACAATTTGAATAGCATGAGCGGGCCGGGCAGCGAGCCCGGTGCGGCGAACGGAGGCCGGCATGGCGCGCACATCGGCGAAGCTCGACGAACTCGATCTCGCCATCCTGTCCGCGATGCACGAGTACCAGAAGGCGGGCATTCTCGAACTGTCCCGGCGGACCAGAGTGGCAAGGGCCACCGTGCAGTCCCGGATCGCGCGCATGGAGGAGTCCGGCGTGATCGCCTCCTACGACCCGCAGATCGATGTCACCGCCGCGGGGTTCGACGTGCAGGCCTTCGTCACGCTGGAGATAGCCCAGGGTGCGCTGGACGCGGTGGCCTCCGAGCTCGACGCCATCCCCGGCGTGCTGGAGGCCTACGCCACGACCGGCACCGGCGACGTGCTGTGCCGGATCGGGGCCGACTCGCACGCGGGGTTGCAGGCCGTGCTGCTGAGCATCGACCGGACCTCTTCGGTGGTGCGCTCGCACAGCGTCATCGTTCTTTCCACCGTGGTGTCCCGCCGGGCGCTGCCCCTGTTGCGCACGTTGAGCCCGACCGGGACGACCAAAGCGCCCGCCTACCGACCAGCCCGCGAGCAGTGAGCGACCCCGGTCAGGGGCGCAGGCCGGCGTGCACGTCGAGGATTTCCACGCTGCCCTGCTTGTCCGCCTCCAAGAAGGCGAGCAGAGCATGCGCCTCCGCCTCGACATCCGCGCGCTCCGCCCCGGTCCAGTTCCGGGTCGGACTGATGCGGAGCCGGGCGGTTCCCGCGTTCGTGAAGATCTTGTACATGCCCGCGAGAAAGCCGTCGACCAGCACCGGCGAGACCTGAGCCGCGAAGGCGCGCAGCGGAGGGGCCGCGCCGTCGGGCACGATGCGGGTCCGATCCTGGTGCGACAGCAAGGCGTTGTCGTACCAGCCGAGCAGCCGCACCGGGGCGGGAATGTCCGGATCGGCAAGTTCACCGTCGGCGATGTCGTAGAGCGTCCGACCGCGCTCGTCGGTGTAGGTGCGCACCCGGTCGCCCAGTTCCGCGACGGCCTGCTTCATGCCGAGCAACTTCGACCAGGTCTGCATGTCCATGGTGCTCGCAGGCCCGAAAGCACGTAGATAGCGGAAGATCAACTCCGCCAAGGGATACGAGGGGTCCAGCGGCGCACCCAACCAAGGCTCGACCCGCGACCAGATCGGCCTGCTGTTGTCCTTCCACTTGCCGCGCGGCGGGGTCTGCAACACCGGGAGCTGGTACAGCCAGGTCTGCAGCACCGCGCCAGGGTCGCGGTCGGGGTACAACTCCGCGGCGCGGGCGCGCAGGTCCGCCGCGGACGTCGGCTCGTCGGCGAGCGCGGCTTCGCCGTGCCCGCGCACCTCCTCCGGATCCAGTCCGACCATGGCGCCGTAGTTGAAACCATTCCGGAACGGCACCTTCTCCAGTTCCGGCTGTATGTGCGGCGCGATCCGCACCGCGTCGGGCGGCGTGACCAGGTGAATGGTGCCGCGCATCAGGGTGATCCGAACCAACGACCGGTCCTCCAGCGCATCCGAGACCGTCGCCGGATCGAAATCCGCTACGCGGCTCCACAATGCGACGAACGGCGGCAGCGAATCCTGCGCCTGCAACCCGACGAGATGGTCGCACATCTCGTGCACCGTCAACCGCGAGCGCTCGAGTAGATGCTGGCGAGCCAGCAGGGTCCGGTTCAGTACCCGGTTGGACAGCTTCATGACGCGGCCGGAATGCCTCAGCGCAGGGTGACCACGACCTTGCCGGTGGCCGTCCGGTTGTCCAGCGAGGCGACCGCCTCCGCGGCCTTGTCCAGCGGGTACAGCACCGGCTCCGGCGGGGCGATCTTGCCGGAGGCCAGCAGCGGTTCCACCTCGGCCCACTGCTCCTGCAGATAGCCCGGATGCGACATCACCCACTCGCCCCACGCCGCGCCGGTCACCTCCACGTTCTTCAGCAGCAGCCGGTTGACCTTGACGGTCGGGATCTCCCCCGCGGTGAAGCCGACTACCAGCAACCGGCCCGCCGAGCCGAGCGACCGAACGCTGTCGGTGAAGCGGTCGCCGCCGACCGGGTCGAGCACGATGTCGACGCCGCGGCCGCCGGTCAGTTCCTTCACCGCCGCCAGCCAGCCGTCGGTCAGCACCACGTCGGTGGCCCCGTTGGCGCGCGCGACCTCGGCCTTCGCCTCGGTGCTCACCACGGCGATCACCCGGCCCGCCCCGAGCGCCGCCGCCATGCGCAGCGTCGAGGTGCCGATGCCGCCCGCGGCGCCGTGCACGAGCACCGTCTCACCTTCCGCCAGCCTGCCCCGGGTACGCAGGCAGAAGTGCACGGTGAGGTCGTTGAACAGAATGCCCGCGCCCGCCTCCAGCGAGACGTTGTCGGGGAGCCGGAACACCATCTGCGCGGGCGCGACGGCCGTCTCGGCCAGCGCGTTGCCCAGCATGGTCAGCGCGATCACCCGGTCACCCGGTCGCACGTGCGCGTCCTCGGGCGCTTCCCGGACGATGCCCGCGACCTCGCCGCCCACGACGAACGGCAGTTCGGGTTTCATCTGGTAGAGGCCGCGCGTCATCAGCACGTCCGGGAAGGCCACACCGGCCGCGTGCACGTCGATCACGACCCCGCCCGGGAAAGCCGCGGGCTCCGGAATATCCACGATCCGGATCGCTTCCGGGCCTTCCAGCTTGCTGACCTGGGCTGCGCGCATGTGCCGACCTCTCTGTCCTCGCACCGGCCTGATCCGCGGCCGGCGCCACACCGACAACATAACCGGCGCGGTCCGACGACGCCCGTCCGGACGCCCGATTTTGCTATGCTGGCCGCGACCTCGCGGTCGGGAGGGAAGGGGGATTCATGGTCGAGCAAAACCAATCGCAACCTGCGACGACGATGCAAGTCGATCCGGCGGCGCTGCGCTCGTTCGCGCAGACTCTCCGTACGGAGGCCACCTCGGTCGCCGACCTCGGCGGCGGCGAGAGTCTCGGTGCCGTCGTCGGGGCGCTGCCAGGCACCGAGTTCGGCCCTGCGGCCCAGCGCGCGAACGACGCCGCGCACCGCTGCCTGGAGCGGATCGGCTCGCGGCTCAGCACGGTCGCCGACAACCTGCACAACGCGGCGGGAAAGTACGAGCTGGTCGAGGACGACTTCGCGGCGAAACTTCGCACCATAGGACTCCAGGTGCCATGACGCTCAGCATCCCAGACGTCGAGAACTGGCGGCCGGAGCAGCTCACGGCGGCGGGCGCGCTCGCCGAACGGATGTCGCAGGGCCTGGACACCGCGGTCGGCAAGGGCGCGGACGACACGAAAGCACTCGCCGACGCCGAGCAGTGGTCCGGTTCCGCTGGCAACGCCGCGAACGCCAGGATGCAGACCGAGAAGACCCGCGCTTCCGCGGTGAGCGCCGCCCTGCTCGAGCTGAAGACGGCGCTCACCACCCAGGTGCAGAACCTCGCCGAAGCGAAAGCCAAGGTATTGAGCCTGCGCGACGACGCGCTGAACCAGACGCCGCCGTTCGACGTAGCGCCCAACGGCACCGTGGACGCCAAGACGCGCATCGACTATCTGCGCTCGCACGCGGACAAAGCCGACGTCGAAGGGCTCGTCTTCCAGGAAGCACTACAGGCGGCCTCGCGGACGTGGGAGCTGACCAACGCCCTGAAGACCGCCGATGACGTGGCGAACCAAGCGAAGACGCAGGTCGAGAGCGCGGCCGGGAAACTGGAGGCGGCGTTCGCCGGGCTCGGCGAGCCCAGCGCGAACGTGCCCGCGGCCCCCACCACGCCCGCCGCCACCGCACCGGCCGCCGCATCGGGGACCCCCGTCGCCGCACCGTCGTCGCACCAATCGAGCCAGCTGACGTCCGGGCACCACAACTCCGGGTCGCCGCACGGCACCTCGTCGAGCACGCCGTATCACGGTGGTACGAGTTCGTCCGCGCCGTCGGGGCCCATGCCGACCGGTGACGTCGCGCAGTGGATCGCCGAGGCGAAGCAGAAGCTCATCGCGATGGGGTACGACCCAGCGCAGATCGATGAGCGGGCCATCGCGCTGATCATCGAGCACGAATCCGCGGGCAATCCATACGCGGAGAACCGCTGGGACAGCAACTGGGTGGCCGGGCATCCGTCGAAGGGTCTGATGCAGACCATCGACAGCACGTTCAACGCGTACAAGGCGCCGGGCCACGACGACGTCTGGAACCCGGTCGACAACATCATCGCCGGCGTGCGGTACTCGATCGACCGCTATGGTTCGCTCGGCAACGTCCCGGGTGTCGCTGCCGTGAACTCGGGCGGCGCGTACCAGGGGTACTGACCCCGCGCACGGCCATGCTTCAGGCCCGCCGAGCCGCCGCGACCGTGCGTCGGATTCTCTCGCGCGCGCAAGACCCCGTTTTTGCTGGCCCAGATCCCCGCAGACGGACTATTAAGGAGGTACGGACGGCTCGACGCGAGGGTGTGACGTACGCCCCGTAAAGTCGTCACAACAGCACCGCACGAAGAAAACGCGGCACACCGTGCAGCGCGAGGAGCACAAGTGTCACTCGATCAGCCACTCGCCCCGCTTCCCGAGGAGGGCATGGGCTTTGCTTCGGCGTGGCCCATCCGGGCTGGCGATGTGGATCCCTACGACCGGTTGCGGTTCGACGCCGTCGCCCGCTACCTGCAAGATATCGCCTGGGAAAACCTGCACAGCACGTTCTTCCACCGGTCGGACCCGAACTGGATCGTCCGGCGCACCGTCATCGACGTCATCCGGCCGATCCTGTGGCCGGACGACGTGCAGCTGCTGCGGTGGTGCTCGGCGATGTCCACCCGGTGGACCAATATGCGTGTGCGGATCACCAGCGGCAACGGCGGATTGATCGAGACCGAGGGCTTCTGGATCAATATCAGCGAGTCCACCGGCATGCCCGCGCGGATCAGCGACGAGGGCCTCGCCTACCTCGCCCGCACGTCCACCGAACACCGCCTGCGGTGGCGGCCCTACCTGACCGACGCCACACCGCCGGAGTCGGACACCGACTTACCGTTCCCGGTGCGGGCCACCGATATCGACCAGTACAACCACGTCAACAACGCCTGTTACTGGCAAGCGGTGGAACAGTTCCTGGTCGAATATCCCAAACTGCTCGCGGGTCCACACCGCGCGGTGATCGAATACGTGGCGCCGGTGCTGGCACGCCAGCACGTGAGCGTGCGCAGCCGGTACGAACCCGGGGATCGGACCGGCCAGCCGGTGTTGCGGCTGTGGTTCGTGGTCGGCGGGACCACCACGACCGTGGTCCGCATCATGCCCATTCCCGCCACTCCGAGTATTTAGGCCGTACCAGTCGGGTGGCGCGGGATTTGCGTTCAGGTCCTGCGTCGAGTGCTACTCGGGTTTTGGGCGTACCCGGTGAGTTACCAGTGTGCTCTCCAAACGCGTCACCGCTGGCCATGGGGCCGACAGTACCGTGTGACCTGCGGCCAATTGCCATCTACTTGTCAAGAATCCGGCCGACGTGTGTCTGGGACCCTGTTGCATAACGCAGTGTGTTGATCTCACCCCCTTCGAGCCGGGGTGACGAGGAAGACGGGTGGGCAGCACGGATCCGACGCGCGCCGCGATCTGTCGCCGTCGATCCACTCGTGGGCGGACAACAGTGAGGGTTGGTGCCGCTTAGGATTGCTGTTCGCACTTAAGTAGACCTGTTTGACGTGGCGCGTAAGAGAGTACGAGAGATCGGATGGACAGTGTGGACCGTGCGGCAGTCCCTAGTTCTTCGTGGTGACCATGACCTTGTCACGCGCGGTGCGACGCTGCCGAACACTCTCGATACAGCCATCACGTTGCAATCGAGACAGCAGCGCGCGGTGGGCAGGATCGTTGGGCATCTCAAACTTCTTCCCCAGTTGGTTCAACAACGGGTAGTCCCCCGGGAGTTGGGTCAAGATCTGCTCGATTTCGGGCGCTGTGACTTCGTCCTCGTTCAGGAGTGCTAGCAGCCTGACCGTGACGTCTGCGTCGTGGGTGGCCACCGCGATACGCTCGATCTCGCTCCGCTTCACATGGTAATTCCTGCGAAGCGCGTATCGACTGGCCGCGAGGAGTGCGGCGCGTGAGCTGGTTGGTGTATATGCCGCAAGCGATTCGAGAAGTTTGTCAGGGATAGCGTCGTCGATGCTGGATCCGGCGTTGGCGAAGATTTGCTCGGTTGCGGACTCCCCGATGAAGGACGGGTCGGCGAATTCGGCGAACTCGACCGAGGCAAGGATTCCGGGGCGAAGCGTGTCCCAGTCCTCGCACGGAAAGTGTGCGAAGGTAGCAGCGGAGTCGGCGCAGATGCGTCGCTCGACTAGGAGTGCCAGCAGTCGACCATGCTCAGCCGTCACCTCGGTCACCTCCACCCATTCCGTGAGGTCCATCTCTTTCACCAGGTGGGTGCGAAAATCGGCATCCGGCAACGTCGACGAAGCGTTCAATACGGCAAGGGCTACGGACATCTTCATGTCTGCGAACTTCGAGGACTCCTGCGGATCTGCCTCGCCGGCGTCGGTGACTTGTGGCTGTTCGGCGGTGCAGTCGATGGCACCCGCCTGGACGAGGAGTGCAGCGAGCGCATCGTCGATCGACCCGACCTTGGAGATGTAGGTGTGCACATTGGTGAGGGAGGCGTCGAACCGTGACATCTGAGCAAGAGTCGACCACAGCGGCTCCTCGACTTCATCGGCCAGGTTCGTGATGCGACACGCAGCTGCCGAGTTCGCTATGAGGTTGTCGATGTGCCCGGGAAGCCACGGGTTCGTCGAGGCATTCCTTTCGTCATCTGCGGTGGACGCGAGGTCGTTGAGAATAGCGGCGAACGCTGCGGGGTCGGTGATGGTGAACTCAGTGTCGGTATCAGTGAGGTATGCGGACAGGTACGCAGCGGGGTCAGCGAGTGCGTCGGCGTAAACGTCGGAGTTGCAGACGCGCAGCACGTCCAGCCCTATGGTGGCTGCACCTGTGGCAGCTCTCAGATTTGCTGCGGTGAGTGTGTACCGATCCGCGACTACGAGCTGGTGGCGCATCCGTGGACAGACGAGCGCAAGATCCTCGCATACGAAGTCCGCCTCGTCCAGCAGATATGCAGTGGCGTCGGTAACCGTATCGGGGTGGTCTCCGGTGATCGCATGGATCTCGCCATAATGGCGGTCGAGGAAGACCCGCACGTCCTCATCGAGGGTGTAGCGCGTGCTTGCATCGACGTTCAGGAGTGCGGTGTTCATGAACTTCACTCGGTTGTCGATGTCGAGCTGTGCATCACGAACCAAGAAGGTAAACACCGCGGGCCAGTGTTGCGTCAGCCACTTGACGACTGCGTCTTGCTGGTGACCACCGGTAAGGTAGGAGTTCAGGAATTCGCGCTCAAGGTCACCTTGGCGGGTGATGATGTGCTCGAGCAATACGTCCGCCAGCGGCTGCAATGCGAGCGGACCCGAGTCGAGTGTCGTGGTTTGGGCAAGTATATGATCAAGGATGTCGATGTTGTAGGCGCTGAGGTCGTTGATGAACGACCCGTCTGTTTCCCGAAGTACCGCGTCGATGTCGGCTGGGGTGAGTTCCCCGTGGATTTCGGGAGTGTTGTTGCCGACGTTCTTCATCAAGAACTTCATGGCCTTCGCGCTGACTCGGCCGCCGTAGTACTGCGAGACGTACACGCCGTAGTACGGGTCGATGTAGTTGTTGGCGATCAATTCGGCGGCGAGAGTGGAATCCAATAGCTCGTCCATGAGAGTCGCGAAGTTTCGTGGAGTGCCGTCGTCGTTGAGCGTGAACTCGCTCAACTCGAGCAGGGTGACGAAGTCGGCATGTCGCAACCGGACAAGCTTGCTGTCCAGTTCCGCTTTCTCTCGGGCAAGCTCTGCGGTCGCGTGCGCTGTCCAAGCCTCGAGGTCGAGTTCATTGACGACAAGTTTCTGTACATCGTTTCGATCCATTCGGACTTCGCGGCGGTTGCTGTACTGAGTGAACGTGATGCCCCATGGCTGGGAGGTGGCAAAAAGCTTCTCCCAGAAGTCAATCGACTGGGCCGCATCGGGATTGTGGTATTCGCCGTCGATAACGTACCCAGAGTGCCTTTCCTGTTGGGTGGTAGCTCGTCTCATCGACTCCACCAGCCATTCCAGCTGGTCGCGTAAATTTCCCAGCCGCGCTTGCAAAGCTGTCGTGGTAGCTGAGCTGTTGTTGATGTCGCGGATACGGTCCTCGCAGGAGGCGATCGCGGAGCGAACTAAGTTGCGGCGAGCCGTATCGAGCTTGTCGAGGTTGCCCTTGCCGAGCATGATCTGCTCGAAATCCTGCAAGTGCACGTTTTTGTACACCACCATCGCGAACAGCTTGTTCGGGCTCAGGTCTCCAACGCCTTTGTTGTTAGTGATAAGGCGGTGTGCAAACACTGAGTATTCATTGCGGATGTTTGTCAGCAGTCGCATGTCGGGCAGCCTGCGCGCTACCAGGTCGATGAGTTCGCCTGAGACCTGCGTCGGGCCGTCGGCTTTCATCAAGCGTTCGAGTAGGTCGCGAGCGTTGTGGTGGCTGATGAACGGGACCAGAGGGATGACGATGTCGAAGAACTTCGTTCGGTTGGTAAGCACCAACTCGGCGTCTACCGCATCCCAACCAGCGACGGCGGTATCGTCGGCGTCCCTGGTGTGGTTGGAGTCATGTCCCATATTCTCGAAGACGCTGTCACGGATCGCGTAGATGAACCGGATCGGACGACGACGGATCTGCTTGGACGAGTTCAAAACGGTGTTGAGTTCACGCAGAGCCTGGAAGATGTGCGGGTCGTTGAACCTGTCAAGGTCTTCAAGGATGACGATCTCGACCTTCACGCGCGCAAAAAAATACACGATCTCGTCGAGGAACTCGTCGAAGTAGGTGCTGTCGGCTTTGGTCAATGTCACCGACGTCCCGGCCGCGGAAAATTGTGAGACCACATAATTTCTGGTAGCTAGGCGCGCCCAGGTCAACGCTAGAACAATACAAACGATCAAACCCGTCCATGCGAGGGCCAGGACCCACCAGCGATGGTCGCCCTGTATCGGCTTCAGGTCGACCTTTCCCAGCAATAACCACAGCACAACGCCCCCCACAGCGACCTGAAATAGCGTGACGAAGAACGATGTAGCGAACGACCGGGTCGAGATACGACGGAACCGCGACTGCGGCACCCGGCGTGGCACCTCGCGGTGTAGGAGTTGCTTGACGAACTCCTTCTCGATGCGGTTCGTCAGGGTTTCGTCCCCTTCAGCCACACCCAGATTCGACAACGACACCCGCAGCACTCGCCGCCCATGACGACGTTCGGTCTCATCGAGCACGCTCGACTTGCCAGCTCCATACCGCCCAGTGAGCGCAATGTTGCGCACTGATGGCTCGGTCAACGCCGCCTCCAAGTGCTCGGCATACAGCTGGTGCTCTTCGTGCTGGTACACCGAACTAAGTGGAAACAGGCGACCGCCAGCCGCCTCGGTCGCCTCGCGGCGATCACGAAACCGTTGCAGCAGTGTTCTCACTCGTTCACCTCGACTTCTCCCGGCACCATCCGGTCGCGCTTGACAAGATCACTGACCTGTTCTGAATGTCGACCAACTTCTCCCGCCGTGTGTGGAAGTAGACGAGATCTGTTGGCATGCAGCGTGTATTGCATCCATGGTCGAGCCTAGGTCCTCATATCGTTTGCGGTTGCCAGACATCGAGAAGTACTTGAGTACGCAGATCGCCACCGCTGCGTCGTGGTCCGGGTGCCGATCACACTGGTCGCATAGTCACTAGAACACTCCTGATAGGGCTGTCCGAGCGAAAGGTCTCCATGGGTCGACGGTCTGTCGGTGTCGTTAGCCCACGGCCGCGTGGCCGCGGAGTTGATTGCGAACAAGATAGTCGTCAATGCTGCATCCAAGCGCCAGAAGGACCAGAACCAGAACGCCAATCACGCCCAGAGGTCATGTCAAGACATACCTCAGTACCGGTTCGGCCTGGCACCCAACCGACCCCGGCCGCAGGGGCACAGCGATGCTTCTCGCGCAGCAAATCGGCCAACCGCCATGTAGACCCTGGACTTTCCTCGCTCACGCCTATCCTCCGCTAGCGATCGTTGCCAGAGCACGGCCGCGTCTGACACCAGCAGCCACTTTGTCGGCGCGAAGCGGGCTAATCGACTGTGCTTAAACTATCGGTAGCGGTCGGATGTTGTTTCACCCGAACTTTCGGGGTCGCCACCCCTCATTTTGGTTCGATACGCGATCTAGCCGGAGCGGCGGCGTGCGACCTCGTTGAGTGCGGGGCCGATCTTGTCACCGATGAGTGCGGTCACGTCGGCGTGTGGCTGGTGTCGCCGCACGTACGATTTGCGCAGTACGCGGGAGGTGTTGCCGAGTTGGTCGGCGACCTTGGTGACGTCGAGTCCGGCTGAGATGCCTTCGGTGCCGAGGTGTTTGCGCAAGCTGTGGGGTGTGACGCCTTCGGGTAGCCCGAGCGCGGCGGCCAGTCGCCGCCAGCGTCGGCCCATGCTTTTGAGGTTGCGTGGCCCGCCGTCGTCTAGATCGAAGAACAATAGGTCTTCGGGCCAGTCCGCATCTTCCGGGCGCGGCGGCAGCGCCAACCGAACCTTCTTCAACCGGCGTATCCGGGCAGCCAGTATATCGAGCACCACTCGCGGCAGCTGAACGGATTTGGTGATGAACTTGTCCTGGTTCAGGTCTTCGGCGTCGTGTGCGGTGTAGTCGGTCCACACCTGCGCGGAGCCGCCGCGGGTGCGGACTGCGCCGCGTGGGGTGAGGATCCCGGTGTCGAAGTCGATGTCGGACTCGCACACGCCCAGTGTCTGGCCCAGCCGCCATCCGGTCGCGGCGACGAACACCACCCAATCGGCGAGATCGTAGGACTCACAGAACTCCGCAACGGTGGGCACCCGGTGTTTCCACGCCCGCTTGCCCACGCGCTTGTCGAGGGTGGGGCATGGTGCGTCGGAGGTGTAGACGTCGAACAAGATGCGCCCCACCGTCACGGAGTCGATGAATGCGGCACCGCCACGGCGGCGGGAGAAGTTGCCCGGTTTCGGCAGCAGCGCTTCGCGGACCGGGTTGCCTGACGGAAGTGCGCCGACTCGGATGCAGAATCGGAACATCCCCGACAGGATGTTCTCCTTCAGGATGCGCGGGGCACTGCCGCCGCGTTCTCGGGCTACGTGGCCGAGCATGTCTTCGATAACGGCGGTGTTGATCAGGCCGATCTCGCGGCGTCCGTACTTCGGGATCACGGTGTCACGCATCATCGGCTCGTAGTTGTTGATCGTCTCCTCGAGCCGTCCGCGCGTGCGCAGATCGTCCTTGTACGCGGCCCACGCTTGGGCGAGGGTGGAACGTTTGGTCAGCGTGCTGGCGAGGGTGACCGAGGAGTCGATCCACTCTTGTGCGGCATCGAAGTAGGCGCGGCGGGCGCGTTCGCCGGTCCGGTCCGGTTTGGCGCGGCCCCGGCTGTCGGTCTCCGGCGGGGATGAGCGGGTGATGCGGTGGTAGTTGCCGTTCCAATCGCGGGGCCGTCCCGATGCCGTCCACACACCCGGCAGCGTGGGGTGCGGTTTCACGTTCGGTTCGGGGACAGTGCCCGGGTCCAGTTCCGGGCGGCCACGTCTACTCTGAACCATGCCTCTATTCCTTTGGAGGGTGTAGTGGTGTTGGCCTCCGTCGCCCGCTGCTGCTAACAGCGGGACAAACCGGCGGGGGCCGACTTGTTTCTAGGGTTGTCCGCCGCGTTCGTGGTCGAGCGCCGCGCCGAGGAGAAGCACGATCTCGCGCAGGGCCTGTGCGCGGCCGTGCTCGGACAGTTGCAGATACATTGGTGCCGTCACATCGGTGAACATTCGTAAGGCGCTAGTGTCGTCGGGCTTGCCGCGCGGGTTGTTGTCGAGCGCTCGGGTGAGTTTGAGCAGCGTCGCCGCTTGTGGTGTCCGGCCGGTCTCCAGATTGCTGATGGTCTTGGCTGGCACCCCGGCCAGGCGTGCCAGGTCTTCCTGGGTGATGTTGCGGTTCTTCCGTTCGGCCGAGATCTGCCGAGCCACCTCCTTGCGCTCATCGACGGTCATGTCCTCGAAGTCTTCGAGCGACCGGTCCTGCTCGTTGCGTTGTTCCACGGGAACACACGCTACCATTTCTTTCTAGAAACTTATCGTTCATTCTGGAGTCGAATCAGTCGCCGGTGGTGGTGCCGCCGCGCCGGGTCTGGTGTTCCTGTTCGGCGATCCATGCCTGGACGTCGGTGCGCCGGTAGAAGATCTTGCGGCCGAGAGCGAAGGAGGCGGGGCCGTAGCCGATGTGCCGCCAGTAGCGCAGGGTGCCGATGTTGAGCTTGTATTCCTGCGCCAGTTCGGCGGTGGTGAGCCAGTCGTTGCGCCGGTGGGGGTGTGCGGCGCTGGCAGCGGGGGTAGTGGGTTCGTGGTCAGGCATCGGAGTTCCTATCTCGAGAGACGGGCGGGCGGTGCTGGAGGAGGTCGGTGAGACGGCGAGGGGTGAGATGCCGGGTGCCTGCGGGATGTTCGGCGAGACTCGCGTCGGGCCGTAGCGCCGCCGATCCCGGGCCGGGCACCCCGGGGCATCCGGCCGCCCCGCAATTGGCGGTAGACGCGCATTCGGGGCGGCGGGCGCGGCAACCGGGTTCGGTCCCGGCTGCGGTGTGTGCGTGTAGCCCGCGACCGGCGACGGCGCTGGGGTGTGGGCGTCCAGAGATGCTGGTGTGGCAGGGCATGGCTCATGCCGCGCGCCCGTCGAGAGCTATCTCTTCCCCGCTGTCGTCGGCGAGGTCTGCGGTCCCGGCCTCTGTGTCGCCGGGTTCGGTGAGTGGGGCCAGCGGCGGCATCCGGTCGAGGTCGATGTCGGTGTCGCCGGGATCGGCGCTGGTGGCGAGTTCGCCGGGGTCGGTGGTGATGAGCGCGTTTTCGGTGGGTGAGGCCAGCGACCCGAACACGGCGCGGTCGGTGCCCCCGACCGCGAGCAGACCGCTGCCGCGCCCGGCGGCGAGCAGGAACTGTTGTTCGCCGTCGGAGAGGCGGAACGCGGCGGCGACTTCGTCGATGGCTTGTGGGGCTTGGCGCAGCAGGATCTGGGTGGCGGCGTTGGAGACGATCGCGCGCCCGAGTTCGGTGGAGAGGACGTCGGCGCTGTCCTGGGTGGCGACGGTGAGCCCGGCCCAGTGTTTGCGGAAGCTCTTCGCGGCCCGGAACAGGAATTCGGCGGCGGCGGGTTGGCGCATGAGTAGCCACGCTTCGTCCACGGTGATCATGCGGGGCCGTCGATCGGCTGGGCTCGACACGCGCCGCCAGGTCGCGTCCAGTACGAGCAGGGTGCCGATCGTCTTCAGCTCCTCGGGGAGCTCGCGCAGGGAGAACACGATCAGTCCGCCCTCGGGGTCGGTGGTGGTCGGCCCGTCCAACAACCCGGCGTAGGCCCCGCCACCGACGTACGGGTGCAGGGCAGCGGCCAACTCCCCGGCGGCGGGAGCGGCGAGCCTGCCCAGTTGCTCACTTAGCCCGCTCAGCGTCGGGGCGGGCCGAGTCCAGGTGGCTGGATCATCGGTGATTCCGACAGCGGCGTAGGTCGCCGCCAAGGCCGTGTCCAATGCTGCCCGCTGCGCAGGGTTCTGGTCGCCGAGCAGGACTTGGACGAGGGTGTGCAGGAACAGTTTCCGTCGTGTGAGGGCGTCGGTGGGGGCGGTGCGGCGGCCGTCGGGGCGGGTGTGGACTTCCAGGTCGAACGGGTTGAGTCGCCCCTCGGTCGTGCCGAGGCGGATGTGGGTGCCGCCGACCGCTGTGGCGAGGCGCCGGTATTCGTCTTCGGGATCGATGACGACCTGCTCGATGCCGCGATACAGCGAGCGCAGGATCTCGGTTTTGACCAGGTAGGACTTGCCCGCGCCGCTGCGGCCGAGGATGACGAGGTTGTGGTTGTGGGCTTCGGGGGCGAATCGGTCCACGAACAACAGCCCCGAGGCGGCGTCGCGGCCGTAGAGAACGCCCTGCGGGCGGTCGGCCTGTGCCGGGTCGGCGGCGGGTAGTTGTGGTGAGTCGAAGGGGAACGCCGCGGCGAGGGCGGTGGTGTCGAAGGTCCGCTGCACCCGGATCAGATCGAGCCCGAGAGGCAACGTGGTGACCCACGCTTGAGCGGCGCGGTAGGACAGCGTGCAGGCGTCCACGAGCAGGCTCGCCGCCAGCGCCCGCACGGCGGCGACCTCGTCGGCCAGCTCGGCCTCGGTGTCGGCGTGCACGGTGAGATACACCCCGACCCGGAACAGGCGCGCTTCGGCGCGGGCGACGCGGGCCGAGAGGTCGGCGGCGTCCTCGACGGCGACGTCGACCTGCGGGTCGGTCAGGCGGCCTCGGCTGACGTCGTGCATACGGGAAGACTCGAGGCGTGCCTGTTGGCGGCGCAGCCGGGTGGCGGCGGTGGCCGGGTCGATAGGGTCGATATGCACCGCGACCTCGACCCGGCCGGGATGCGAGAGCAGGGGCGCGAGCCAGCCGGCGGTCACTTCTCGTGGGTAGCCGGTGACCGCGAGGGTCGCGGTCCAGTCCGACCCGATCTCCAGATGCCGGGTACCGATCGTGAGTGATTCCGGCGCGAACCGGTCGAGGCCCTCTCCGGTGAACGGGTCCGGTGCCCGGGTGTCGGGATCGGTGGTGATGATCACGTCGGCGGCGGCGATGTCGGCGGCGGCCGAGACGAGGCCCTCCGGGTTGGTGCAGCTGGTCAGTACGGCGGTAGCGGCCACGTCATCGAGGGCGGTGACCGAGATACCCAGTGGGGAAAGGACATCGGCGGCCTCGTTCATCCTCCGCAGCAACCGCGACTCGGCCGCTCGGCGAGCGCCGGTCGACAGGGCGCGCCGTGCTCGGCTCCGTCCGGGCAACCTGGCACGCAGCCCGGTGGCGGCCAGGCTCTCGGTGGGTTCGCGCCAGATCAGCAGCACTTGGCGGTGGGTCGGGTCCTCGCGTGCGGTCAGTTCGGCGAGGTGATCGGCGTGGTCGAGCGCGGCAGCGGCGAGGTCGGGTGACATCTGCTCGGCGGCGGTGTGCAGACCGGTGATGTGCTCGGTCAGGTCCAGGCGCGCCGAGCGCACGAGGATCTGTACGGGTTGGCGCAGGGTGTGGAGCCAGCCCGCGAGCTGACCGACGAGGCTGTCCTGTTCGGCCGGGGTGCGCAGCGAGAGGTTGAGGGTTCCGGCGACCGCGATGACGGCGAGCCCGTCGGCGCCGAGGTCGATCACCCCGACAGCACCGCTGCCGCTGTTGGACACCGACTCGGGCAGGCGTACCTGATTCGCGGACAACTCGGCGGGGACGGGTGGGCGAGGCCGGGATCGATGGGCACGGGCGGTGATCCAGCGTGGCGTCTCGGCGCGGGTGCTTCCGCGTGATCGGACGAGGTGCCGTGGGCGGTAGCGGTGGCGGATCGCGGCCACGAGCAGCAGGTCGGCCGACAGCCCGTCGCGGCGGGTGAGCACCGCGACCGCGACCACGACGAACACCGGGGCCGCGACGGTGACGAACACCGCCGGAGCGATGACCGTCCTGGTCGCGGCCCAGCCCGAGTACAGCAGCAGGGCCGCCGTGGCGAGGACGGCGAGCTGGCGGGCGGTGAACGGCCCCAGGATGCGGTCGGAGCGGTCGACGTCGGCGGGAATGCGCACGATGGTGCTCATCACAGGGTGCCTCCTCTCGGTGCGCGTGGCGCGCGGCGGCGCACGGGCAGATCGGGCATGGGCAGATGCAGCTGCCGCCCCGCTGGGCGCGCCGGGGCGGGCGCGGGTGGCTGCGGTGGGTTCGGCGGCGGCGGAACAGGTTTGACCCGGGTGACCGGGAACGGCAGCGGGTACTGGCCGCTACGGGTCGGCCGAAGACGCGCGTAGGGATCGGCCGGGGTGGGTTCGGTGAAATCGAACGCGAGCTGTTCGGGCCGCCGCCGGGGGCCGGGGCGTTCCGGTGGCGGGACCGGAGCCGGTGGCGGTGGTGTGGGCCGGACACGGCGCACCGGGATCGGGAGCGGGTACTGGCCTCCGGCCCCGGCCCGGATGCCCCGGTACGGGTCCGGCGGGGTGAAGTCGAACGCGAGTTGCCGTCCACGCGGCGTCCGGGACGGGCGAGGAGGCGTGGTACCCGCCGGGTCGGCCGGTGTCGGGCTGGGTTCCCGCGCGACGCGGCGCACTCCTTTCAAGGGCAGCATGAGCTGTCCGTCGCGTGTCGAGCGCGCCCGCGCATACGGGTCGACAGGTCCGCCGCTGCCAGTGGCGGTGCGAGGCGTGCGCGCGACACGGGCGGGACGTGGCCCGCGCCGGGCCGGTGTCGCCGAGGCGGCGGTCCGGGCGCTGCTCGCGGTGGTGGCCCCTTTGAGCAGGCCGAGGGTCTTGTAGGCGATGAAGCCACGCGCGAGCGACCCGACGAAGCTGCGGCCTTGGCCGATCTTCAGGACCGACAGCAGCCAGAACGGAGTTTTGATCAGCACGAACATCAGCGCGAGAGCCACGGTGAGGTCGGCGATCTCGTTGGCGTCCGGGCCGAAGAGGTGCCATCCGCCCGGGGCGAGCAACACCCGCAGCACGGTCACCAAGATCAGTGACTGCACGACCTGGATCGCCAGGCAGGCGGCGAACGAACGCCACCACCACCGCGCCACGCCGTCGATGCCGGGCAGTGCGTGACACATCAACGCCAGCGGTGCCGCCACGATCAGCACGATCGTGATCGAGACACGGATGACGTAGCTGATGAGCAGCACGAGCAGCATCACCACCAACGCCAGGTGCAGCAGCAGGAAAAAGCCGTGGCTCTGGCTGGTCACCGCGAGCTCGGCCAGGGCATCGGCCGCCGACCCGGAGTCGACACCGTCTCCGGCCACCGCACCCGCGAGGACGTTGGCGAACCCGATCGCCGCCGTGGCGATCATCATGCTCAGTCCCCCGGTGACGAACCCGACCACCAGCCGGGGCGCGAGTTCGCGGATCGACCATTGGGTCTGCAGGGTCTCGCGCGCCATCAGCAGCACCCCGGCCGCCATCACCACCAGCACGTACAGGGCGGTGACGATCTGCCACGACTGGTTCCACAGCACACCGATCTGCGGTATCTGCCCCGGTTCCGGTGTGGTGAGCAGGGTTTCCGACAGCAGTTCGAGCAGAGGGTTGAGCGCGGACTCGACGATCCGCTGGAAGAACCCGTCGATCGCGTTCTCCACGCACCCGTTGATGTTGGTGACCCCGCACTCGGCCGACCCCGACCCCGACCCCGGCGTCGGCTTCGGGGTCGTGGTGCCGGGCGTGGTCGGCGAGGCCGGGCTGGTGGTGGAGGGCGGGGTCACCCACCGACTCGGCGGAGTTGTCGTGGTCGGTGGTGTGGTTATCGGGGCGGGTGTGGCCAGTGTCGGGGTCACCGGCACGGTCGGTGTCGGTGTCGGGGACTGGGCGGAGGCACCGGTAGCGCCGGTGACGGCAATCAGGACCGCGGCGAGCACCGCCGCTGCGACGGCGGCAGCGGTGCGCGCGGTTCGTGAGTACTGGACGGGGACGGGTGCGGGTGGGGCCTGTGCCGAGGTGTTCACGGTCAGGCTCCGATGATGGACTTGAGAACGGTGACGATGGCCGGTGCCAGCATCGCCAGCGCGTAGCCGATGCAGGCGGCGCGGAACGCGGTCTTGGCCTTTTCGATCTCGCTGGGATCGCCGCCGCCGAGCAGATAGCGGGCACCGGCGATGGTCAGGAACAGTGTCGCCAGCCCGGCGAGGATCCCCACGATCCAGTTGCGGGCGTTGTCGATCACCTCACCCAGCGACGAAGCGATTGCCAGTACTTCGGTGTGCGGCGGTGCGGCCGACGCCGATCCGGCCACGAGCACCAGCAGCGCCACAGTGGTGCCCAGCGCCGCGAGGATCCTCGGCCACCGGCGTCGCAGCACCAGCTGTCGAATCGAAGCCCGCGCCTGGCTGAGGTGTTCACGGTGCGCGTTCATGCCGCAGCCTCCTGCCCGTGCTCGGTGCTCGACTGCACCGGTGCCGCAGAGTGCCGGTTCGGCCGGCGACCTCGCCGCGGTGACCGGGCGGGCGGCGCGAGCGCGGTGACCGCCTCGGCCTCGACTGTGCTCGTCCGCTGCGGGTCGACGTCCCGGCGGCGGTCGCTCAGCCACGCCAGCAGCGCGCGCTCGGCGCGGGGGCGCGCCTTGCGGAGCTTCCACAGCGACACCCCGCGCTCGGCCGCCAGCGCGGTCAGCGATCGCCCCTCCCATCGCGAGGCCGCGATGAGTTCGGCCGCCTCGTGCGAGATCACTCCAGCGGCCACGGCGTGTGCCAGGACTGTCTCGGGGTGGCCCGGCCCGGCCACGATCGCCTGCACCCGTTCACCGAGCGGGGCGAGGTCGCGATCGAGGTCTCCGACCACCGTCGCGCCGGTTTGCTGCTGGTAAGCCGCCTTGAGCATGGCGCGGTAGGCGCCCCACCGCAGCCGATGCCACACGCCCGGCTCATCCAAGCCGACGCGCGGGAGGTGCCCCAGGAAGGCGGTCAGCACTTCGGACTCGATGTCATGGCGTGCGCTGTGGCCCAGCGTCGCGTACTCGCCTGCGGTCCGCGACAGCATCGGCGCGGCCAGTCCGGCGCAGGCCAGCATCGCGCCCTCGCCCTCGGCGCGGACCCTATCGATCAGCCACACCCAGATCGCGTCGACCTCGGCCATCGGCGTCGCCGAGTCCCACAGCCGCTCGCGCAGCTGCCCCCACGTCCGCACCGCACCGGCGGGGACGGGCGCGGGTGTCGGCACCGGGCGCGGATCAGTGGGCAGCGCCTCGGCGGCGATCTTCTCGAAACCAGACCGCACCACGGCCAGCGCCGAGCGCGGCTTTTCGACCGGCACCCCATATTTCACGACGTGCGTATTCGTCACCACAGATCTCCTTGATCGATCAAAACTTCCGACCTCACAAGGACACCGAACACCCCTATCCGAAACGCATCCAAACCCTATCCAAACCACACCCAAAACCTATCCGAAACATATCCAAGTCACATCCTCGGCGAGCTGGCGAATATCGCGCTACCAGATCGACACCCCTCCATCACCCGCAGCAACTCGCCGTCTATCACTCCTACTACCAGCAGATGTGAATGCGCGGATAGGTCCAGGATATGACTTGGATATGTTTCAGATAGGGTGCGGATAGGCCCTCCTGACGCATGGGCAACCGGTCGAAAAGTTTCTCGAATATTTTGACCACACCCTTGCGCCGAACGGAGTTACGGCCCGCAATTTCCGGCTCAGGAAATTCTCAGAAAAATTCTTGGATTGCCGTGTCCCGAAATCGGCTTTTTGGCGGAAGTAAGCGAGTACACACCGCTCTCTCGCTCAGGAGGCCGTTATGACCGCCAGTTCCCGCCGACCCCGTTCCACCTCCGCCGCCGTGCGGGTCCCCTCGACCCTGTGGGCGCTCGGTCCCGAGCCGCTCGATCCCGACGACCGCTGGCCCGACAGGGCTTTGGTCCACACGGTCACCGAATTCTCCGAACCGGGTTCGCGAGTGATGCTGCTGGGCTGGCCTGCCCCCGTCGCCCGGGGCGCGCTGCGGATCATCGAGCCCGACACCGCCGCAGCGCTCGCCGCGATCGGTGAGTTGGACCGCCACGGCCTCGATGCCCCCACCGACCGGAACTGGCCCGCCGAGCCGGTGGATCTGGTCATCGCCAGCCTGCTCGCCGAGCACCTCGACCCAATCGCCGCCGCCGAGCACGTCACCTCGCTCGCGACCGAAGTGATGACGATGGGCGGTTTGCTGGTCGTTCTCTCCCGCTGCCGCCACAGCGACTCCGGCGTCCTACACGACCCCGCCGGTTTCGTCGTCGCTGCCGCCCAGGCCGCCGATCTGCTCTACCTCCAGCACATCATCGCCGCACCCGTCAGCGGCACCACCATCACCGCCGCGCCCGCCGACCCGGCTCCCTCCCGCAACGCGCGCCACCGGGTCGCACACACCGACGTCTTCGTCTTCCTCCAGCCCGCCCATGGCTGAGCCCACACAGCCCTTGCCCCACCCGAACTCTCCCGCGAAGGACGCCTCCATGACTCTCGATCCCGTCGTCACCAACACCGCCGACGTCGGCTCCGCGATCCCCGCACAGACCGGTTCGGCCGCGCGGCCGGTATCGGTGTGGGCGACCGCGCAGAACGCCCCCACCGCGCAGCGGCGGGGCCACTACCACCCCGACAGCACCGCCCACCCCGCGAAGATGTTCCCGGCCATCGTGCAGCACGCGGTCGCCACCTACACCCGTCCCGGGGACCTCGTGCTGGACCCGATGTGCGGCATCGGCACCACCCTCGTCGAGTCCCTGCATCTGGGCCGCCGCGCGGTCGGCGTGGAGTACGAATCGCGGTGGGCGGAGCTGGCGCGCAACAACATCGAGCTCGCCCGCGAAGCCGGGATCGATCTCGACGCGAATGTCTACCACGGCGACGCCCGCAAGCTGCCCGAGCTGATCCCGGCACAGCTGCGCGGCCAGGCGAGCCTGGTCATCACCTCCCCGCCCTACGGCGACTCCTTGCACGGGCATGTGCGCGCCAACCGCACCCAGCCGGTCCTCAAGACCAACCACCGCTACGGACAAGTCCTCGACCGAGGCAACCTGGCCAACGTCGGACTCGGCCGCCTGCTCTCAGGATTCACCAAGATCCTCGCCGGGGCCGCCGAATACCTCGCCCCCGGCGGACATGTCGTGATCACCGCGCGGCCGTGGCGTCAGCACGCCGAGCTGGTGCCCCTGCCCAGCCACCTCTACACCTGCGGGGAACTGGCCGGGCTCGTGCCGGTGGAGCGGTGCGTGGCACTGCTGGGCCGCCTGTCCGACGGCGAACTCGTCACACGGTCGAGCTTCTTCCAGCGCGACTTCGTCGTCAAGCAGCGGGCCGCTGGGTTGCCGATTCACCTCATCGCGCATGAGGACGTCGTCATCCTGCGCAAGCCCGAGGCCACCAGCGCCGTGTCCGAGCGTCGCCGCGCGAGTGGGCGACTCCCCTTCGGCACGTCGGCGACCTTGCCGACCCCTGATGCTACCGGCTCGGGATCGGTGGCCGCGTGAACATCGCACAAGCCCCCGAGCAGGGGTGGCTGGGCCGGGCGCTTGTCGCGCCCGGTCGGGCCTTGGCCGATCTGATCCACGCTGCCGAACGAATCGCCTCGACTGGGGATGGGCTCGTCGTTGTCCTGGCCGTGCTCGGGGTGCTCGCCGCGGTGCGGATTCTTGCCCGGGGGCGTCGGCGCCGGCTGAGTGCACGTGCTCGCCAGATCACCGTGCTCACCCCACCCGAGGTCGATGCCAAAGGCGCACTGGCGTTCTGGGCGCACCTCATCGGGCAGCTACGCCCAGCCTGGGCGCGAGTGCTGTTGGGGCAGCCGCATCTGGGGTTCGAGTACACCGTCACCCCGGAGGAGGGGGCCGCGATCCGGCTCTGGGTGCCCGGCGCGATCCCACCCGGTCTCATCGAACGCGCCATCGCCTCGGCGTGGCCCGGCGCGCACACCGACACCCTCGAACCCGCCCGGCCCCCGCTACCCGTCCCGGTGAAGGGCGTGCGGCGGGTCGTGGCCGGGGGCGAGTTGCGGCTCGGGCGCCGTGAGGGACTCCCGTTGAGTACCGATCACTCCGGTGATCTGGTGCGCAACCTGATCACCGCCGCCGACGACCTCGCCCCCGGGCAGGCCACCTGCGTGCAGATCCTCGCACGCCCGGTCACCGGCCGCCGCGTCGCGCGAGCCACCCGCGCCGCGGCGAGCACCAGCACCCGCGCTGGCGTCGTGGCAAGGCTACTGCGCGAGGCCCTCAACCTGCTCACTCCCGGCACGAGCACCGCCCGCGTCTCCCACACCGCCGCTCGTGTGGGAGACGCGCGGACCACCGACCGCCAAACCTCCCTGGAATACAGTGCCGCTGCCCGCGCGGCAGCGGCCAAAGCGCGAGGCGCGCACTGGGAGACGGTCGTTCGCTACGCCGCCTCGATCCCGGTCTCCACCGACCCCGACGACATCGCGCCGACAGCACAGGCGCGAGCGGTGGCGCGCGGTCGCGCCGACGCTCTCGCCACAACGTTCGGGGCGTGCACCGACCACAACTACTACCGGCGTCGGCGTCGCCTGCGCCTAGAGCGGTTGATCCGGCAGCGGCGTCTCGGGCGCGGGGACGTGCTGTCGGTGCCCGAACTGGCCACGATCGCGCATCTGCCCACCGACGACGGCCTACCCGGCCTGAAGCGCGCCGGAGCCCGCGCCCTGTCCCCCGCCCCGGAGATCCCTGTCGGCGGCGAGCACACGAAACCGCTCGGCATGGCCGACACCGGAACTCGCCGCCCGGTCGCGGTCAAAATCTCCGACGCCCGCCATCACCTGCACATCCTCGGCCCTACCGGTGTCGGCAAGTCCACCCTGCTGGCGCGCACGATCCTTGATGACGCCGAGGCCGGGCGCGGAGTGATCGTGATCGACCCGAAGGGCGACCTCGTCACCGACGTGTTGTCGCGGTTGCCCTCTCGTATGGGCGATCGGGTCACGCTGTTCGACGCCGACTCCTCTGCCCCGCCGCCGTGTGTGAACCCACTCGATATCGGCCGGATCGGGCGCGCGGGAATGGATCTCGCCGTCGACAACCTCGTGACGGTGTTCCACCGGATCTTTCACCAGTGGTGGGGGCCGCGCACCGACGACATCATGCGTGCCAGCCTGCTCACCCTCTGCGCCCAGCCCGGCACCGCCACCCTGGCCGACCTGCCTCGCCTGCTCACCGAGCCCGCGTTCCGGGCGCGGGTCACCCGCACCGCCAAAGACCCGGTCCTGCGCGGGTTCTGGGACAGTTACGAGCAGCTTTCCGACACCGGCCGCGCCCAGCTCACCGGGCCACTGTTGAACAAGCTGCGCGCGTTTCTGCTGAGACCGTTCGTCCGCTCGGCGATCGCGGGTGGCCCCTCGACTGTCGAGTTCGCCGACATCCTCGACAACGGCGGCATCTGCCTGGCCCGGCTCCCGAAAGGCTCTCTCGGAGAGGAAACCTCGCGTCTGGTCGGGTCGCTGCTGGTGGCGCGGACGTGGCAGGCGGTGACCGCGCGAGCACGGGTGCCCGCCGCCGACCGGCCCGACGCCGCCCTCGTGCTCGACGAGGCGCAAAACTTCCTCAACCTCTCGACCCCGATCGAGGACATGCTCGCCGAAGCCCGAGGACTGCGCCTGTCGCTGCTGCTGGCGCACCAGAACTTGGGCCAGCTCTCGCGCGAACTGCGCGACGGCATCTCGGCCAATGCCCGCAACAAGATCGTCTTCGCTGTCAGTCCCGATGACGCCCGCGATCTGGCCCGCCACACCGACCCGTGGTTGTCCGAGCACGACCTGTCCCACCTCGACGCCTTCCACGCCGCCGCCCGACTGCTGGTCGACGGCCGCAACGCGCGACCGTTCACCCTCACCACCAGACCCCTTGCCCCGCCGATCCCCGGGCGCGCCCGCGAGATCGCCGCCGCCGCCCAGGCCCGCCTCACCGCCGATCCCCTCAACTCCGCACGGTCCTGACCCCGCCACGCCCCGAGAAAGGCTCCCGCACCGATGATTTCCCGTCCCGACAGGCAAGCCGATACCCGGGCCCCGCGCCCGGCCTGGTCACCGACCACCAGCCCGGAGAAGAGTTCGGTGGTGCGTGCGTTGACCGGGCGCGACCGCTGGATTCTGCGCATGGTCTACGAGCACCGGGTCCTGACCACCGACCAGCTCGCCGACCTGGCGTTCCCGACCGCCAAGATCGCCCGCCGCCGCCTGGCCATCTTGCACACCTACCGGGTCCTGGACCGGTTCCGGCCCATGCGAACTCGTGGCACCGCCCCCTACCACTGGACCCTCGCCCCCGCCGGAGCAGCGATCCTCGCCGCGGAAGCCGGGGTTAGTGTCCGCGAGCTCGGCTACAACCACCAAACCACGCTCTCGGTCGCCCACAGCCTGCACCTGACCCACACCCTCGGCGTGAACGAGTGGTTCACCGCCCTGGTCGCCCACCCCTCCAGCGGTGCGCGGGTGTCGCGGTGGTGGTCGCAGACCCGCTGCCAACGACTCTGGGGCGACCTAGCACGCCCCGACGCCCACGGCCGCTACACCCGCGGCGAGGACCTGCTCGACTTCTTCCTCGAATACGACCTCGGCACCACAGCCCTGCCCCGGGTCGCGGCCAAGCTGCACGGATTCGCCGAGCTCGCCCGAACCACCGGGGTCATCGTCCCGGTCCTGTTGTGGGTGCCGACCACCACGCGGGAGGCCAACGCTCGCGCGGCTTTGCGCCGGACGTGGGAGCGGTTGCCCGACCCCGAGGCGGTGCCGGTCGCTACCGCCGCCGCCGAGTTCCTCGGCTCGATCTCCGGGAAGAGTCCGGCCGAGCAGGTTTGGCTGCCGCTGCACACCGACTCCGGCCGCAGGCGCCTGCACGAACTCGGCACCGTCTGGCCGCGACGGACCCCACCCGAAGACGGCATCGACCCGGAGGCGACCTGGGCACCGCTGAGCGGAGCCGTCGCCCTTGCCCCTCCGCCGCCGAGTCCTCCGGCCTCCGAGCACTGGTGAGCTAGCGATGCTGGTCAAGGCACTCGGAGCGGGATTCGCGGGGGTGGTGTTCCTCACGGTCGTCATCGCGGCCGTGGTCAGCGCCGTCGTCGTGTTCGACCACGCGCTCACCGCGCCCGCTCCGGGAGCCTCGACCGGCACCGGCTCGTCCCCGAGTACCGAAGCGCAACAGGACATCCCGGGCGAGATGCTCGTGCTCTACCAGGCCGCTGCCGGGGGCTGCTCCGGGCTGGACTGGTCGGTGCTCGCCGCGATCGGCAAGATCGAAACCGACCACGGCCGCTCACCACTGCCGGGAGTGTCCTCCGGCGAGAACAGCTCCGGTGCTGGCGGGCCGATGCAGTTCCTGGCCTCGACCTTCGAGTCGGTGACCACGCGGCATCGCCTGCCTGCTGGTGGTGCGAGCCCGCCCTCGCGCTACAACCCCTCCGACGCAATACACGCCGCCGCGTTCTACCTGTGCGACTCCGGCGCACCCGGCGACCTCCGCGCGGCGATCTGGGCTTACAACCACGCCGACTGGTACGTCGACCAGGTCCTCGACAAGGCCGCCCGCTACCGCGCCACCGTCCCCTCTGGCGGCGACTGCCAGACCGGCTCACCACCGAACCGGACTGCCGCGCAGGTGATCTCCTTCGCCTGCGCCCAGCTCGGGCTGCCGTACGTGTGGGGCGGCAACGGACCCGCCGTGAACGGCGGCTGGGACTGCTCAGGACTCACCCAAGCCGCCTACCGCGCCGCCGGGATCGCCATCCCCCGCACCACCTACGACCAAGTCCAGACCGGCGCACCGGTTTCCGAGGACCAGCTCGCCCCCGGGGATCTCGTGTTCTACGGCACCGCCGCCGACGTCCATCACGTCGGCATCTACCTCGGCGGCGGCCAGATGGTTCATGCGCCGACCTTCCACGAGCCCGTCCAGATCTCGTCCTACCGGTGGAAAGACGACGACTTCTACGCGGCCAGAAGACCCGCCCCCGCCCACGACGACGACTCCCACGCCGCCCCCTAACCCCTTGTACGAACGGAGAAGCCCATGCGCCACAACCACTCTCGAGCCGTCCGCGCGGCGCTGTGCGCGGCCATCGCCGCGACCACCGTGACGGCCGGTGTCGCCGCCGCAGAACCCACACCGGGGCGGCCCGGTACCCCGTGCCCACGATGGACCGCGCTGCTGGTACCGGGCACCTACGAGACAACTCCCACCGCCACCGGCCAGACGACACCCGGGATCCTCACCCAGCTCGGGGAATCGCTCACCGCCCGCTACGGCAACGACATCGAGGTCCGAACACCCGCCGCACCCATCACCGGTGCGGGGGCGGTGAGCGGAATTGACCTCGCCGCGGCGGTATCGAAGCTGTGCTCGGACACGCGAGCCGTTTTGGCCGGCTACGGCCAGGGCGCCGAGGTCACCGGCGACCTCGCCACCACCATCGGCAACAACAAAGGCCCGATCCCGCCCTCCCGAGTCGTGGCCGTGACACTCGTCTCCGACCCGCGCCGTGACGCAGCCACCACCCAGCTCGGCACCCCGGCCTCCGGGCAAGGCGTCACCGGTCCGCGTTCGCAGAGCTTCGGCGAGCTGACCGACCGGGTCCGAACGCTGTGCCTCGAGGGCGACAGCTACTGCTCGACCACCACGGCCGAGTCACCGGTCCTCGCCGCGGTCAGCCGCGCCTTCACCACCACCTCGGCACCCTCCACCACAACCACGGCGAAGGTCCCCACCACCACGACGAGTGCACCGACCACCGGGACGACATCGACCGGTCAGCTCAGCGCGTCCCAGGTTCTCGCCCAGGTGGTCACGGTCCTCAACGGGCTGGCGAGCTTCACCGCGAACGTGCCCGCGATCGTGGCTGACCTCGCCCAGCTGCCCGGCCTGATCTCTGCCGGGGATCTGCGGGGCCTGCACCGCGTCTCGGGGGACCTGAACAATCAGTTCGCCCCGCTGGTCCAGTTGGCGGACGGACTCGACCTGCGCCTGGTGGCGCGCGCCCTGGCGTTGGCCGCCCCGCTGGACAACACCGGGGCCGCCACGATCGCGGCCGAGATCGTCGGTGTCCTGGCCGGTCTCGACATCTCCCGCATCGCCACCGACATCGGCCGCGCCCAGGAGATCGCCTGGACCGCTGTGGAAACCCTCGCCGACGGTGATCCCGTGGCGGCGGTGCTGGCGCTGACCGGGCTGGCTCCGATCGCCGCCGATCTCCTCTCGGCCACCGCCAGCGCGTTCACCGGCACGCAGTTCCCTACCCTGACCCAGACCTACACCGCCACCACGGCCGGGGCGGGCACGGCGGGCACCACCACCGGCACGGGCACCGCCGTTCCGGCCCCCCGGAACGGCCATACGGCCACGTTCGACGCCACCGGATACGACACCGCCGCCCCCGTGCTGACCGAATGGATCGAACAGGCCATCGACCGCATTAGGTAGCCCCGCGCTGGCCCGCACAGCGCACAGGAAACGGCCGGTGGTGCCGAGCGAATTGCTCGGCACCACCGGCCGTTTCAGTCGGTAGGCGGGCTAGGAGACGAGCGGCGGCACGGCGCGCGGGGTGAACGCGGCCGGGGCGCCACCGTCGCGGAACCGCCACGACGGCAGCCCCTCTGGCACCTCCTCGGCCTGCTCACCGTCGCCGCCGTCACTGGTGCCCCCCTCGTCACGCCCGGTCACCGTGGCCGGGGTCGCGGCGACGACCGCCCGTGCGGCGGCGTCGCGGTCGGGGTACAACGTGCCGGTCAACGGCCCGGTCATGATCCGCACCGAACCGGTGAACGGGAAGAACTCGCCCTCGGTCCGATTGAGCCGGTACCGCAGAACGATCGGCACCCACGGCACCAGCGACGGCAACACGGGCATGTTCAGCTCACGCACGGCCGCATCCGCGATCTCGACCCACAACGCAAGGCTGTCAGGAGCCTCGGTAGAGGCGGCGAACACCCGATACAGGGCCGAGGCCAGGATCGCGGGGGTAGGAGTGGAGTACATAATCGAACACCTTTCTCAGGGGATACATTGAGAGGCGCGGTGTCGGACTCCCCGGAGGTAGTAGCTCCGGGGATTCCGGCATCGCCCGTTGTCAGGACGCGAGGGTGAACTTCTTCGGGGCCGCGCTGGTCTGGCGAGCGATCCCGTTCTTGGTCAGGGTGACCAGGGCGTTGTGCACCGCGCCACTGGACCGCCCGAGTTCCTTACCGATCTGGTGGGGGGTGAACTCCTTTCCGGGGTTGTCGCGCAGGAAGTCATCGACCTGTCCCCGCAACGCACCGGCGGGCAGCCGTTCCACCGTCGACTCCGCGTTCGCCGCTGCCGCGTCATCGGCCGGGACCGGGACCGCCGGGGCCGGTTCGGCGGAATCGTCGCCCATGGGTGCAGCCACCACCGTCTCCGGCGCGCTGTCCGGCACGGGGTCGGCCAGTGCCGCCTCCTCGGCGGGGGCGGCCGGTTCGGGCGAAACGGATTCCGGCGCGGCAGGTTCGGCCGGGGCCGGTTCCGGGGTCACCGATTGCGGCGCGGCCGGTTCCGGGGTGGCGGATTCGGTCGTGGCCGGGTCCGGGGTGGCCGGTTCCGGATCGGCGGCGGGTTCGGGCTCGGCCGATCCGGCGGTCCAGGTTTTCGCGACCCGGGGCGATGCGGGGTCGGTGGCCGACCACGCGGCCCCGGCGGTTTCCCACCCCGTCAGCAGACGGCGCGCCGTCGACACCCCGATGCCCGCCGCGTCGGCCAGCGCGGCGGTAGTGCTGCCGGGGTTGCTGCCCAGCGCCGCCCACAACGCCCGGACGCTGTCGTTGCCCAGCACGGGCACCGCCCCCGCCCGCGAACGGGTTTCCGGTACCGGTGCGGCGGTTTCCGGGCCGGGCGCGGCCGGTGCCGTGGGCGCGGTGGCGGCGTTCTTCTTTTTCGACATGGGGGATCCTTCCAACATTGGGTTTCGGTGAATTCGGTGATGTCCCGGTCGGGACGGAAACCACACCGATCGGGGCGAATTCCCGGGGGGGTCGGTGCAATTCCGGGTTCCATGGACGCTCGATACGGGGTGCGGTGTCAAGCGGAACGTGGAAACGAATTCCGACCCCGAATTCCTCTCTTCCATTTCTGGAATGCGAACAGCACGAGAGGAATTCGACTCGCGGGCAATTGTTGCGGCAGCGCGAGGGCGACTCGCGCCCGGCGGCCTCGCCGCCGGGTCACGGCGGGCGAGCACACCGCGCAGAACGAGGCCGGTCGGTGGCGGTGTGCCGATCCTGTTCTGGCACACCGCCACCTCTCGCGCGGGTTGTGCCCGCTACGAGTCGGCCTCAGCGGGCTGGATACCGCCGGTGTCGGTTTCGGCGGGCGGTGTGTCGAGGGCTTTGCGCAACCGTCGCCCGCCGCCAGTGAGTTCGTAGTGCACGTGATGGTCGAGTTCCCAGCTCTCGGCGGACGCTGCCGACGAGATTGCGGTTCCCTGAGTCCAGCGAATCTCCGAAGAGGCGATACTCCCGTCGACCAGTCGGATACATTGCGTGACATGGGGATCGGCGATGAGATAGGGCGCGAACGCGCCGAACGAGAGAATGCGGCGGCCCAACTCGCGGCGCGTTCGGCCGTCGATGCGGTCAGGAACTGGACAAGGTCGATAGACGCACTCAATCAAACCGCGCTCGAGATCGTTCAAGCCTGTGTCGATCTAGGCCACCCCGTCAACGCCAGCTCGACGTTTCACCGTGGGTGGAGTTTGTCTTTCCCCAGCGTCGTCCCTTACAACGGCGACCCCTCCCGCCCTGCTTTCCGTCACCTCGCAGTCCTCTACCGGAAAGATGGTTCCTGGCAACTGCTCGCACCCCGCGAGTGGAGATGCTCGCGTTCGAAAAAGAGCGGCGGCAGTTGCATGACGCGACATTCTGCCGTGCCGCGTACGTGGACTGAAGGACGTTGGCGCTCAGAGGACCACCTGACACCCGAACGCATTCTCCAGTCAGCAAAACCCAAGCTCGCGTCGGCTGGCCTAACCCCTGTCCACCTGCATTGAGGGCGCTGGCCGCTGGAGGGCCGAGGTCCGTAGCCGAACTCACGCATCGGGGATCGAATCACTCTCGCCGCGTTCGGCGCACACACCTGCGAGATCAGGATGGACCGTGGCGCGGTCGACCGTGACCCCACCTCTGCGACGGCGGTTTTGGGGTCGCCGACCGCAACGACTACGACGACGAGGACGACTGGGGCTCGGAACCTGCGTAGCGCACGGACCCGCCCCACGAGAGCGACGAACACGAACGAGCCGACCCTTTCCGGGTCGGCCCGTTCGGCGTCGTCGTCGGCGCGGTGGCGCACCGGCACAGGTACCCGCTAGGAGTCGGTGCCGGGCTCGGCGGTGCCGGTCAGGTGCTCGTACAGGGGGCCGGTGGTGCGGTCGAGCCACACACTCGCCCCGTGCCCGCGCCCGCTCCGGCGCACCAGGTCGGCGGCACCGGTGGCGTAGGCGGCGATGTCGTCGGGGTGCACGAGGTGAATCCGGGGGGCGGCATAGCCGCCCGTACCGCCGGTCACGTGCGCCACGGTGTACATGCCGCGCTCGTCGTGCGGGCCGGGGGCGTAGATGATGAATTGATCGCCCGTGATGGCGTTGGCGATCACGTAGATCGGCTCGAGGGCGGCGGTAGTGGGGATCGCGGGGTCGGTCATGGTTGCCTCCTGTCGTTGCCGCCCCGGTCGGGGCGGGGTGAGGGTTGGTGGTGGTGGTGGTTGGGCCGCGCCGGTGGCACCGTGGCGGCCCTGTCCGGGTGCCCCGGGCGCGGTGCGCGCCCGGGGCACCCGGGGTTTAGGCGGCGCGTACGGCGGCGGTGGCGGCGCGGCCGATGGCGGCGGCGGTGGCGGCCGGGTCGGTAACCAAGTGCAGGGTCACTCCGTCCAGCGGTTCCGGGTCGCTGTCGGCCGGTGCCAGCCACAGCACCGCGCATCCGGCCGCGCGCAGCGCGTTCACGCGGGCTTGGGCACGGTTACGGTTGTGGCCTTGGTATTGGCCGTCGGAGATGATGACCAACAGCCGGGTTGCGCCGGGCCGGGCCAGGTCGAGGGCGCCGTCGAGGGCCTCGACAGCGGTATCGATGGCGTGGAGGTAGTCCGGGCAACTGAATTCGGTCACCCGCGCCGGGGCGGTGCCCGGGTAGGTGATCGGTTTGACCGAGGCCCCGAACGTCACGGTCGCGGTCTGGGCGGGCATGGTGGCCAGCTCGGCCGCGCGGGCGATGATCCACGCGGCCGAGGCCGCCGGGGCGGCGTAGTTGCCCATCGAGGAGGACACGTCGCACGCGACACCGACTCGCAACGGCGGCACCGGCGGGGTTTTGCGGATGGTGCGGGTGAACGGCTCGGCGGTCGGAATCGCCCCGGCGGCGCGTTGGGCCTCCCGGGCCAGCGCGCCGCGCATCCGCAACCGGCCCGGCGGCAGCGCGGAGGTTATTTTCACGGCGGTCCGTTCGCGGGTGGCGGCGGTGTTGAGGGCGCGGGCCAGTACCCGGGCGGCGGTGTGCTCCTCCGGGCGGGCGGTGCGTGTGCGTCGCGTGCTTGCGGTGCGGCCCCGGCCCGACCCGTCACCGAACACCGTCCGCGCTTGCCTGGCAGCGTGTTCGGCGGCGCGTTCGGCGGCCTCCCGCGCGGCGGCGGCGACCTCGGCCGGGTCGGGGTCCACCGGCGAGGCGGCGACCGCGTTGCCGATGTTGGTCACGGTGTCGCCGATCGCGGCCCCCAGCGGCGAGGACGGCACCGGATCGGTGTGGGGGTCGGGGCCGACGATATCGAGCCAGCGTTGCCCGAGCTCGAGCATGGCGGCGGTGTCGGTGTCGGCCACGGTGTGGGCCTCGCGCCAGATGGCGCGCAACTGGTCGAGGGTGTCGGTGCCGAGGATGGCCTCGATCGCGGTGGCGGTGGGCGCGCATTCGGCCGCCTCCAGGATGCCGCCGTCAAGGCGGGCCAGGATGAGCGCGGCGTTGCGGGCGGCGTTGTAGCGGGTTGGGGGGATCTGGGCGGCGGCGATCGCGCCGCCGTTGTCCCCGATCACGATCTCGGTGGTGCTGGCGCGCAACCAGTGCCGGTCGTCGGGGCGGCGGCGAATCTGGGCGGCCTCGATCCGTGATTCCTCGAGCAGCATCGCGGCCTCGACCACCCCCGGGTGCGCCACCGGCGGCGGGTTCCACGCCGAATGTTTGGCGTGCGCGCACTCGTGCACCAGCGCGCCCCACACCGCCGGGTAGCGGTTGCGGTCACTGTTGCGGGCGGGGTTGGCATCTGCCGGGTCGATCTTGAGGCGGGAACCGTCGAGTTCGATGGCCGCGAGCCCCGGCATGAACACCGCCGGGTTCCCGAACGCGGCACCGGGGGCGATGCTCACGGTCAAATCGTCACGGTCGGCGATCGGCGGAACCTCGGCGGTCATCGCAGCGGAGAGGGTGGCCCATCCCCCGGTCACCGGCACCGGCACCGACGCCGGGGCGGGGGTGGCAGGCGCGGCGGGGGCCGCCCCCGCCCCGGCGGCGGCCGGGGCGGAAGCGGTGCCGGTGCCCGGGGTAGCGGGGGCGGGGGCGGTGATCACGTGGTCGGTCATGCGGGCAATGCCTTTCGTAGGCGGGGTGGCGGGTCAGATGCGGGGGCCGAGGGCCAGCGGGGCGTGGTTGGTGCCGTACAAGGTGCGCACCACGGCGGCCACGATGGCCCGGTCGTCCTCGGGGGCGGCCCCGATCAAATTGGCTGCGGCGGTGGCGGAGTCGGTGGCGGCGGCGATCTTGCGGAACGCCAGCAGTTCGCGCAGTTGGGGTGCCCACCCGATTTCTCCCTTTTCCTGTCGGGCGGCCAGCTCGCGCGCCACTTTCACCGCCCGCCGTTCCACCCCGAGCTGGGCGGCGAGGTCGTAGTCGCTGCCCACCTGCACCTGGAACGCGAACCGGCTCGCCAGCGCATCGGACAGGATCGCCCCGTGCACGCCGGGGTTATGGCCTGCCACCACGAAGAACCCGGGCTCGGCTTTGATCACCTCGCCGCCGTGGGCTTTGATGACGATCTCTTGGCGGCCGTCCATGGCCGGGTACACCACCGACAGCACGGTCGGCGGGATGAGGGTCGCGTCGTCGATGAACAGCACCCGGCCCTCACGCATGGCCCGGACCAGTGGCCCGTGCACGAAAACGAAAGTGCCGTCCGGGTTCTGGGTGTACTCGCCCACCAGGTCGGCGACCGTGGTGTCCCCGTCGCCCTGCACGGTCAGCAGGTCCCCGTAGGCGGCCTCGATGAGCGAGGTCTTGCCGGTGCCGGGCGGGCCGTACAGCAGCACCGGCACCTCGGCCGCGCGCATCGTTTGCAGCACATCGACATCGGCGCGTCCGGCGAGCTTGCGCACGTGGTAGTCCTGCCCGTTCGGCCGGGCCACCGTGTTGCCGGTCCGGGCCGGTGCCGCCGGGGCGGCGGGCGCGGCCGGGGCGGCGGCGGTGGTGTTCTGCTTGGTCCGGCGGCGGGCCGGTTTCGCCGCCCTACTGGCGGCCGGGGCTGCCGGGGCGGCGGGCGTGGCCGGGGCCGGGGCGGCGGCGGTGGCAGTAGTGGGGGTGGCGCGGTAGCGGCGGGGCGAGGCCGAAGTACGTTCGGCGTGCCCGGCGGCGGTCAACGCCTCGAGGGCGTTGCCGACCGCGCCGGAGGACCGGTTGAGCCCGTTGGCGATTTCGCGGGGCGACTGTTCGCGGCCCGGATCGGCGGCCAGCGCACCGGCGACCATGCGCCGCAATTCCCCGTTGGGCAGGCGACCGGCGGTGGAGGTGGCGGGTGTGGTGGTCATTGCAACTCCTGAAAATCCGTTCCGAATTCGTGCGCCGTTTCGGCACAGATGCGGCGGGGCCGCCATTCGGATTTCTGCGAATTTCCCGGCGAATTCCGGGAACGTGGTCGACGCTAGCTCGACCTCGAACGAGCTCACAACCCCAAAAAGCGCTCGAATTTCCGGAATTTTTCCGGACAACGGCGAGTCGCGCAGCGCAATACGAACATGAAACGCGCACACAGCAATACCCACGCCCGACAACAGGCAGCCAGCCAAACGAACGAAAAGCAACAAGGAGATAAAAGAAGAACGAGAAAGAAAGGGGAACAAGACGGATGGAGCAGCGGAAGGTGGGCACCAACCGAATGTCGGAGGCGGGCGACGACGGACCGGCGACGCATGTCTATATAGCTTTGTATATAGACAATCCTGGACGCTATCCGCGCAGATATTCGGCCCGCTACCTGCGGATATGCTGGCCGGTGGTGGGGATATTTGACCGCCCCACGTATTTCCGTACGTATTTCCCCACGCATTTCCCCATGTATCGACCGCGCACAACTCGCAGAGAGTTCCGGAGATCGAATTTCCGGATATTCCGAAGCGATCCGGCTCGATAGATTTCGGAGAACACTGTCGGGCGACCCGAATATCGGCGCGGCGATTCCGGGCGAATAGGCGCTGTGGATTCGACCATTCCCGGCAATAGACTACCTGCTGTTTCCGCATTTTTAGGCGTGTACGGGTAATCGATTTCTGCCCGACCAGTCAGGGTTCAGGCTGGAGTGGATTTCGGTCTTCTCCTCGGCGGAGATGTTCGAGGAGTTCGCGGGTTTCTCGGCTCGGGGTTTCGCCGATCTCGCCGAGTTTGCGGGTCATGAGTGTGTAGGTGCGGGCGAGAGCGGCGTATTCGCCCAGGCGTGCGTGCTGGCGCAGGATGTCGCGCCAGACGGTTTCGTTGTAGGGGTCGGTTTCGGCTGTCAGCTCGAGCAGTCCGAGGGTTGTGCGGGGGTCGTGGTCGGCGTCGTGGGTGGCCAGCCAGTCCAGCGCGTTGTGGGCGTCGCGGCGCGCGGATTCGCGCAGCGGTTCGATCCAGGAGCCGGTGATGTCGGTGGCCAGGTCGGTGCTGGCGATGCCGGTGATGGCCCGGCACGCGGCACTGCGGTCGGTGTCGCTGCTGGCGCGGCGGCGCGCGGCGACAGCGGCGAGGAACTCCCAGTAGTCGACACTCGCCGCGGTCGCCGACAGACGGCAGTGCAGCCGGTCATCGACGAGCAGCCCGGTGATCTGCCCGCCGGTGGCCGTCGTGATCGAGGCCCGCAGCCGCGAGAGGGCATTGCTCAACGCGGCCGAGCGCTCCGGCGAATGCCCGCCCCAGATCAGATCGATCAACCGAGATCGGCTCAACCCCTCCGGATGCAGTGCCAGCAGGGCCACGATCTCACGGCTGCGCGGCTGCAACTGGCTCGTGATCTCCACCTGCTCACCGGACTCGGGCGCACGCCAGAACACCCTCGTCGCCCCGAACACGAACACCGACAGGGCAGGCGAGTCGAACTCCGGCGACGCGGCGAGGTCGTCCTCGCCCAGCTCGCCGGCATCCTCGCCCGGCTGGTCGGCGTCCTCGGCCTCGCTCGCGAGAACAGGCTCGGGAGCCGGTGGCCCCCCGCTGGGCACCGGAGGTTCGGCGACTACGGGCTCCGGCGCGGGTGGGCGCGGTGGCGGCGGCAGGTCGATCCGGTAGATCGTCGGCCCGGCGTCATCACGGCGACTCGGGCGGCCCTGGTGGACAGCCTGGGGTGTGTGCGGCTGGGCGAGGCGTTCGCGGCGGCCCTCGGCGCGGAGCTGGAGTTCCACAGCGGCGGTGATGAGCCGGGCAGGCGGGAGCAGTTGCGAGGACCGCCGGACGCGGCGGCCTGCCAGTAGCGCCTGAGCACCAGCGCGGGTGGCGGGCAGGCTACCCACTACCGGGACACCGAGGGCAGTGGCGTAGTCGCGGCTGCCGCCGATGAGCACGACACCCCGGGGGCAGCCGTGGCGGGTGAGGGCACGGATGCGCCGGATAGCGGGCTCGGGATCGATGTGCTCGGCACGCACCACGAACAGGCAGGCGTCGGCGGCGGCGATGACCGGGTGCGGGGGCGAGTCCGGCTCGGGGACACCACAATCGGCGAGCACGGTCGCGCCGAGCCCCCGCCAGTTCGCGTAGCGGCCGGTGAGCAATTCGGCGGCCGGGACAGCGCGCTCGGGGTCGCGGTGCGGCGGCGCGGCCAGCAGCGCCTCTCCGCCGGGCAGGAACTGCAGGTGCTGTGCCAGCAGATCCGGGGTGATGGGCTCGCCCGAGGTCGTCCTGCGGGCCAGGCTCGCCAGACCGAGATACGGGTCCGCGCCGACCATGTCGGCGAGCTGCCCGCCTGCGGGGTCGGCTTCGACGATGAGGGCGGTTTCCGGGCCGGGCCAGGTGTGGGCGAGGGCGACGGTGGTCGTGCTGGTTCCGGCGCGGGGGCTGCATCCGGCGACCGCGATCAGTAGTGGCGCCTGCGAGCCTGTCCTCATCCCTCTATCCCTGCTTCTGGAAGTTGGAGATCAGCAGCGCGGTACCGGTGTCGGCGGGGCGGGTGTTGATCAGTTGGAGGTAGTCGACGCGGGTGCGGTCCGGACGCAGCTCGGCGATGTGGACGTTCGCGGTGGTCGGGGTGATCGCGGTGATCGCCACGCAGTGCCGAGTGCCGGGCGGGATGCTGGCGATGCCCGCGGCGAGGGCATCGGCGGTGATCCCGGTCTCGGGCGCGAGCAACGGCATCGCCTTACTGGCATCACGGTCGATGTAGTAGGCGGATTCGAACGAGGCGATCACCCCGGCCAGGGTGGCGGGGTCACCGGCGCGGTCGGTGACGACCTCGCCTGAGAGCCCGGCGCACGGGCCCTGCGCCGTGGTGGTCGGGCTCGGCGGCGCGGCGGTGGCCTGGACCTGCGGACCGGCGTCGCGGCTGTCGGTCGCCGTGCCCACCAGGACCCCGGTCAGTATTGCGATGGCGGCCACCAGCGCGGCCCAGGCCGCGCGCGGCAGCCGGTCCCCGATGCTGACCCACCATCCGGAAATCCGGCCCGTGTCGGCGGTGTCGGGAGTGTCCTGTAGCGGGGCGAACCAGACGCCCTCGGGCAAGGGTGACTGGCCGGGCTCGTCGACGCCGGAGACGAAGCTGGAGTCGGCAACGACGTGCGAGTCCGGAAGAGACTGAGGCAGGTCGACCCATGCTTCTGCCTCGTCGTCATCGGATGGATTGTGGGGGTACCTCGCCATTCATCTCGCCTCGCCTCGGATCGGGGTGTCTCCGGGGCCTGCCCGCACCCCGGGAGGGGTTGCGGGGTACGGGCAGGTTCCCCGGAGGGGTCAGGGGCGGCTCGTGTGCTCGGCCTCCGGTGCCACTGGTGTGGTGGTGGGCTGGTGCAGGGGTCGGCTGGTGATGTCCACGGTGAGCCGGGCCAGGACATCGGAGATCGCCAGGTGCGCGGTACTGCGGTGGTCGGCGTCGTACTCGCGCCAGCTGACCTGGGTGCCGCGTTGGCGGTAGGCGATGAGGGTGCGACGTCCCGCCGACACGGGAACGATGGCATCCAGCCCGCCGTGGTAGAGGTGCAGCGGCATCCCGGGGCGGGTGTGGGCGAGGGTCTCCATCGCCAGTACCCGCCGCCACCAGTGGTCGTTCCAGGGATCGGGACGACGGCACCAGTGCGCCACCGGCTGCGGGAACTGTTGCAGCAGTTCGGCGGCGGTGAGGTGCTGGGCCTGCTCGACCGCACGCGCCCCGTCCTCCGACAGCACGTGACGCAGCGGCAGGTGCTCATAAGCGCGGGAAAGGCCGACCAGGGCGGCGAGCCCCAGGCCGGTGGCCTCGCCGCGGGTGAACGCCGGTGCCAGGGCGGCGAGGTCGGAGGCCACGGCTCCGGCGGCGATACCACGCAGGTCCACCTCCGGCGCGTACCACGGCTGCAGTTCCCCGGCGGCGGCGACCGTGCGCCCGCCATCGGCGTAACCCCAGGCCACCACCGGCGCGACCGCGACCCCGAGGTCCGCGCCCTGATAGACCGCTCGCGCGAGATCGAGCACCACCCGCCCACCGGCGCGGGCGGCGAGGAAGGTGTGTGGGCCGCCTCCGGTGATGCCCAGGCCCTCTCCGTCGACGATTGCCACCACCCAGCCTCGCGCGAGGGCGGCCTCGATACCGGTGGTGTCGGGTTCGGCACCGATCGCCAGCAATTGCGAGGGCGCACACACCCCGCCCAGGCCGCGAAACCCCGGGCAGTACACCAGGATCGCGGTCGCGCCCGGGCCTGCGATGGTCTCGGGGACCAGCACGATCCCCGAGGCCGCGATGGTTTCGGAGCGGGCGTTGGCCGTGGCGTAGACGACCTGCCACGCCCCCCGCGCCTCGCTCAGCTGCGCAACGAACACCGGTCGTGTGCGCACCAGGTCTCCGGGGCGGCAGCCATCGAGGGTCGTGACGTTGTAGAAGTCGTTGCACTCGGTGGTCATGGGTGGCTCCCGGCGAGGTCGTGGGCGAGTGCGGTCAGCCACGCGATGCCGCTGGCGAGTTGCCCGGCTGCGGCGTAGCCGGTGTGGCGGCCGTGGATGTCGGCGTAGCGAAGCCACACCGCCGGATCGAGCAGGTCGGCGTTGTCGCCGACCAACTGCCCCCACGCACCCGAGAGTTGCCCGGCCAGCTTCGGCAATTGCCCGACCGGGTCGGAGGCCACCACCCCGGTGATCTGTCCCCACCGGGCCGTCGCGGCAGCCGTCTGGTCCGGATCGGGTCGTGGAGTGCGGGGGTCGGAGGCGTCGGTGAGCCGGTCGGCCAGACTCACCGCGGGTGCGTAATCGACGATTCTGGGGCCGATGCGGAAGTCGTTGTTCACCACGGTGGTCCAGGCGTCACCGAGCACCCCCGACAGCAGCGCCTGGATCGAGCCGAGCGCGGTGACCGGATCACGCAGATCCGCTTGGGCGGCGACCTGCGCGGCTACCCGCAATAGGGCGGCGCGATCGGGTGCCGAGCAACTCAAGTCGCCCTCCACGCAGATGTCGGCCACCCGGCCGGTCAACGCCCCGTACTCGACACCCTCGCCGGGAGCGATGCCGCCGCCGGAGGCCGGGGCGGTGGTGATCGACACCCCCGACACCGCCGCCCCGGACGTTCCGGGGGCGGGGTCGGGGATGAGTTGGCCGGGACGGCCGGGGATCACCGGCGAGCCCGGGGCGCGATCGGGATCGGAGTAGAGGGCGATACCCGCCACCCGCTCGGGCGGGACGGGTCCCTCGCCCGCGCCGACAGCGCGGGCGAATTCCGAGACCACCTGCGCGCCTTGGGAGAATCCGACCACCGCGAGCGCCGTGGCCGGGCAGTCGGCGGCGACCCTCGCCGCGGTCGCGGTCAGTGCGGCGAGGCCCTCGCCGACCGAGGCCGCGTACGGGGCCGTGCCGCCACCGGTGCCTACCGCGCCTCCGAACGCGGCCGGATACGGGATGTAAGTGCGCTGCACCAAATCCGGCACGGCGGCAAGCACCGGGCCGAGCAAGAATCCGAGCATCCCTGTGTCGGCGGTCTCGGAAGCCCCCGGCGAGGACTCGCCGGTGCCCTGCACCCCGAGGACCCACAACACCGGGCAACCCGGCCCGGCGGCGGATGGTTGCGCCGACCCGAAGCCTGGCGTGCACAACGCACTCGTGCAGGCCGCCACGACGGTGGCGGTGAAGATTCGCAGACCGGTCACGGCTGGCCCACCCCCACTCCGGCGCCGAACCCCGCGCCCACCGTGCCACCGGCCAGCGCGCCGACCGCGGCGGCGGGAATCCCGGCCACGATCGCGCCCGCGACAGCGCCCGCTGCCGCGCCCAGCGCGGTACCGGCCACACCGGAGGTGATCGTGCCGATGACCGGCACGGTCACCACGGTGCCCAGTGCGGCACCGGCGATGCCGCCGATCGTGCCACCGGCCAGCCCGCCCGCGACCGCGCCCGCTGCCGCCGCCGGGGCACCCGCCAGCGCGCCTCCGATCGCACCACCGATCCCTGCCCCGGCGATCGTGGCACCGGCCACCCGATCAGAGCGACCCGCCGGGATCCCGATCGAGTCCAGGAACGTCGCAGCCTGCGCTTCGACGTTCGCGGCGGCGGTGTTGATGCCGTCACGGATCTCCGGGGGCAGCCAGTCCGGCGACGGCGTCTCCCACTGGCCGATCCGGATCGTGTCCGGCGGGGCCTCGATCGGCGCGACCGGAGGCACCGGTTCCGGTGAGTGCAACTCGACCACCTGCACCGGCGGCGCGGGAGCGGGTGAGGGCGCCGGGCGCGGGGCCGGGCCGTTGCGGACCTCGGGCGGCTGTTGCGGATACACAGCGGGCTCGGACGGCGGCGCGACCGAGGGCGGCGGAGGCGGGGCCGGAGCGGCGGTTCCGGGCTGGACCGGGGCGGTGACTCCAGGCTGGTCGGCGATCGGACCCAGCGTCACAGCACTGGCATCCGGGACGGCCAGCAGCATCACCACCGGCACCACGCCGACAGCCAACACACGGCCACCCCACAGCAGCCGACCCCCGTACGCGAGAGATGTAATCCCATTTTCGGGCACGACAAATAACCCTTTCAATCGAATGAGAAAGGAGAGGAAAAGGATCAGTAAATACGCGTGACAACGCGCAAGAAAGTCTGATACTCCCGGCTGCCCGACCACAGCCGGGAGGCTCTTGGACGTATCTCTCGAATCAGAGGAATGGCCCCACGTTCAGACGAACGACAGGACCAGACTCAACGCCTGCGAGGCGACCGACAGCACATTCGAGACCAGCGACGCACCCGCATCGAGTAGCACCAGAATGTTGTATATGTCCACGGTTTCCCTTTCTGAGGAGGTGTGATGCTCCACCATCACAGCCCCGAAAGCCGCTGCTGCGCTACCCCTTCGAGAGGTAAAGAATGTGCTATCACAACCATTACCCCTCCGGCCGCACATGATGGCCTGCGTCGATGCAGGAAAGGGGTAACGCGAGTATCAGTAGAGAAACTAGAGAAACGTCCCGAACGCGCGTGTCATCCCGGTGCGCGAGCACAGCAACACGCCGCGCCTGCTGCGCGGACACCTATGGCTATTTGTCGGCTAGCTCACAGAAAAACTTGTTTGCCGGGGATGATCTTTCTCTGGTAGGAACGAATCAGCTCGGGGAAAGTGAACCCTTCAACGTACCCCACGTGGAAGGAAGTACGGAAGACCGTAGTAGGAGGGGCTTTACGTGACCCGGACAACGAACCCGGCCCACCATCCGCGACGACGCCGCCAGCAGGACCGCGCCAGTTCCTCTCGGTCGGAGATACCCGACCTCGGCTGCTGGGCGCGCCGGATCCGCGAGCGCCGCAAGCTCCCCCGCCCGCGCGCGGCTGACCGCCTCCACATCAGCGAGGAGATGCTCAAAAAGATCGAACACAACAAGGCGACGCCCTCACCAGCGGTCCTGAGCCACCTCGTCACCGCCTACGAGCTGGATCGCGGGCAGGAACGCTACACCCGCGACCTCGCCCGACCCCCGGTCGCTCTGCCACCGATCTCCGAACTGCGCACCCGCATCGACACTCCCGAGCACCGCGCGACACTGACCCGCCTCGACCGCCGCGAGATCGCCTGCGCCTACATCGATCCGCTGTGGAATGTGGTCCTCGCCAACGAACGGTTCACCGCGGGCCTGCCCGGCATCGAACAGTTCCGAGGCAACGTCGTCTTGTGGTTTTTCCACCCCGGCTCCACCACGCCCACCGCCGAACCCATCGTCCTGCACTGGGACAGCGCCGCCGCCTACCTGGTCGCGACCCTGCGCGGCGCCCTCGGACGCCACCGCGCAACCCCGCACGCCCTGACCCTGTTCCACGACCTGCGCGTTGCGGCCACTTTCCGCGAGGCGTGGGAGACCAGCGACGCGGTCGCCTACGGCCGCCGCCCCGAGGAACCCCTCCACCTGCGCGACCCCATCACCGGCGAGCCGTACTCCGCACGCATCCACCTCGGCTACGCCTCGAGTTCCCACGACGTCCGATTCTGCGTGTGCTACCGCGAGCCCTACAGCGGACCAGCACTGCTCTGATCGACCACCGAACAGGAGTACCGAATGACAGGCAATCCCTCCACCCGCCACCACAACGCCGAGTCGGCACCTCGTCGTGCGCGCGCCGGGCGGATCGCGCACTCGCTACCCCCGCAGAGACGGGCAAGATGAAAATGCGGAAAGCCCCGGCACTCGACGGGATGCCCGACTTCCACGACTCGCTGGAATGGCTGCGCCACCGCCATCACCTCTCCCGCGAATCCACCGCCCAACAAGCCGGTTTCAGCAGCTCCTACCTCCACCGGCTCATCCGGAATCGGACCTACCCCGGCCCTCGTGTCTTCACCAAACTGGTCGACTCCTTCGACCTCGACTCCTCCCAGCGACGACACCTGCACGACATGTGGCAACCCTCTCTCGAACTGCCACCCGCCGAGGAACTACGCCAGCGCCTCACCGGCCTGGGCATCCAAACCCACCTCGACCAACTCGATACCCGCTACACCCTCGCCGTCTACCTCGACCCCCTCCGAACCGTGCTGCACGGCAACCAGACATTCCACCGCATGGTCCCCGGCCTCGCCGAGGCCGACAACAACTACTTCCAGTGGATGTTCTCCCCCGCCGCCCGCGACCACATTCACGACTGGGACAACGAAGCCCGCTACACCGTCACCATCCTGCGCGCAACCCTCGGTCGATACCGTGACCTCCCACGAGCACGAACCCTGTTCCAAAGACTGCGAACCACCCCCGAATTCCCCAGCATCTGGGAATCCACCCCCATGCAAGTCACCTACGACCGCCCCCGCCCGACACCAATCCACGTACGCACACCCGGCACCGACAAGCCCCTCTCGCTGAGTCTCGAGATCAGCGATTACGGCGAGTGCCCCGACGTCCTCCTCGCCTATGGCACACCCGCCCTCGCTGCTGAGAACACCACCTTGGAACACGACAGAACCGGGTAGTCGCGGGGTGGCCGCCCGAGTGCCATCGGAGCGCCGCCGGGCGAGTTGGGCGACCTCGCCCGGGGCGTGTAGGCGTAGTGATGGTGTAGCCCGGCAGTGTCCTCTGCAGACTGCCATGATGGGCTCATGACTGACCGAACTCAGGTGAGTGAGCTGGTCGAACTCGCCCAGGCTGAGGGCTGGGACGTGTTCGTCGTCGCCTCGCCGAACGGTGTCCGCTTTCTCGATACCGACGCTTTGGAGGCGCAGACCGGTCACCCGGTGCGCTGGGAGTTCAAACAGCCAGGAACCGAGGACCTCCTGCCCCTGGCCGACGCGATCATCGCAGCACCGCTGACGACGAACAGGATGGCGAAATGGTCAGCCGGTATCGGTGACACACTGCCGCTCGCCCTGTTGGTAGAAGCCGTCGGCGAAGGGCTGCCCGTCGTAGCGATCCCGCACGACAAGCAGGAGCAGGTCAACTTCCCCGCCGTGCGTGAGGCCCGCGAGCGACTAGCTGCCTGGGGTGTGTGGTTCGTCCGCATTACCGAGGACGGTGAAACCAGACCGCTTCCTTGGACGCGGGCGCTGAACGTGCTGGGTGAACCGTTGACCGCTGCAGGGTCCGCTACCGTCTGCCAGAATCGATGAACATGGCTGAGACACGGGCAGGGCTGATCATCTGGGATGTGGACGGCACGCTGATTCCGGCGGACCTGCGCTGGCTGCGGCGAGCAGTAGCCCGGACCTACGACATCGAAGAGTCGGCTGTCGTGTTTCCCGCTGCGCGGATACATGGTTACACCGACGAGTCCATCGTCGTGGACACGGCCATAGCCTCGGGCGTCGCCAGCGAGACCGCCGAAGAAGGATTCAGCCGGTACGCTGAGGTGCTGATGCAGGTCATGAGGCAGGGAGAGGCTGAGCTCGCCCGCGACCAGGCAGCGTATCCGGGTGCCGTGCAAACTATCGCTACTTTGGCCGAGCACGGGTACGTCCAGACGGCTCTTACCGGGAACCTCCGTGTATCGGCCGAATTCAAACTGACCGTGGCGGGCCTGGACTCCCACCTCGACCTCGAAATCGGTGCCTTCGGCTCAGACGCGCGGGAACGCTTCGACTTGCCCGCGTTCGTCGCCGACCGATATCAGGCGAAGTACCGGCACCCCATTGAACCTGCGCGGACCGTCATCATCGGCGATGCGCCGAATGACATCGCCACCGCTCGGCACGCCGGATTCGGCGTTGTCGCGGTGTCGCACCGGATCACCTCCGAGGAGCTGTGGGAACACTCGCCAGATGCGGTCGTGGACCGGCTGGATCCCGACGAGGTACTCGAAGCTATCCGTTCGGCACAGACGATCCGATCAGCCGCGAAGCTCGATCGCTAGGCGGAGGTTTCGCCTACTCGCTCCATCAACGCGAGGACCGGCTTCTCGTTCTGCCATGGAGCCATCTTCTCGATTGCGCGTTGCGCACGTTCGAGTCCGCGACGATTGCCCATGGTTGCCAAATCCTCGTAGGTCTCACCGAGTACCCGGCATCCCTCGTCCAGTTCTCCTGACAGCGCGTACGCGCTGGCGAGGTCGACGCGCGCCGCCAGGGCGACGTTGGGGCTGTCCATCTCGGGCGAGTCCAGCGCGGCGGCAAGGGCGGCGATAGCGCGTTTCGGTTGCCCGAGGAGGAGCTGGCAGGTGCCGACGTAGACTTGGATCCGGGTGCTGTTCCAGTCGCTGAACAGGCCGGAGCGGTTGTCTTCATCGATGCTCTCCGCGGCGCGCTGAGCGCGAGTCAAGGCTTCCTCGCATTCATCCCGAAGGTCCAGCACGGCGTAAGCCTGCGCCTGCTCGGCGCCGATTCGTGCTCGCGCCGCAGGTGGCAAGAAGGCGGCGAGGCCGGCTGCCTCATTGAGTACTCGGAGCCCGATGACCACGTCACCATCCGAACTGATCAACGTCGCTGCATCCGACCGGAGATTGCTCTCGAAGATTCGTGCGATACCGCCCAACGTCTTGTCTTGGAGCTGGTCGGCAAGCTTGCGGGCGAACGCGGCATGGGTGAGTGCCATCGACCGGTCACCGATGGCGCTCCACACCCGGCTCGCCACAACGGATGTCTCGCCCAGGAGCGCCCCCGCCCGCCGTTTGATCACATCGTCGCTCGCAGCTCGAAACAATGACGCGACAGCATCTCGGTGAGCCTCGATCGGGCCGATGAGCGCATCGGGTGCCAAACTCTGGCGCTGACCAGCCAGCAGATCGGTCACGGTAGCGAAACTGCTGAGAGAACTTCGCGCCGAGCGCGTTCGCATCAGTGCCGAAGCCTCTTCCACGTCCAACACATCGATTGCCGTGTGATCGGCCCCGACCAGCACCGAGCTGCTGATCGGTGCGACGTCAACTGTCGACGCGGAGGAGTCACCGCCCCCGGCCAACGGAAAGTCCGTACTCACCGACGCTGACTCGGGGGCCGTGGCCGGGTCAGCGCTGGGCACATTACCGGTGTTCGAGTCAGCCTTGCTTCTACGCGCACCTTTCGGGTGACGTGCTCGCCAGGCGGCTTCGCCTTCGGCCACGATCTGCTCGAACCGTTCCCGGTCTTCCGGTGTGGCGCGTTGGGCGTAGGCGGTGTCCAGGATCTCTTGGGTATGCGCGCGGAGTCTGACCGCGCTCAGCCCCGACTTCCAATTGCTGATCGTGGTGCTTTCGACGCCGAGCATCGTGGCGAACTGCCGAATCGGTTGTCGCATAGCCTCTTGCAACACCGCAGCTTCGAAGCCGGTCCATTCCCGCGCTCGTATCATGCGGCCCCCTTATTCCCGCTCCTGAACTGGGAAGTGCCTACGGTACGCCTACGCTACGCCAACACTGTGCGGTTCCTTCCAATACGGCTGGCGCGCCACGATTTTCACCAGGAACCCATTCCTGGGGAGGCCGAGGCACAACCGCCCGATCCGACTTCCCTCAACGTTGGAAACGCCATCAGGGAGGCCGCGCATGAACGGCAGCAACGAGCCGAACTCACTCCCGCCCGCGGCGAGGCAGGCCGAGCTGGGCGAGTCGGCCGGCGCCCTCGCCGAGACCGAGATCCCTCGCGCATTCGACTGCTCACTGTCGACCCTGGTCAGGCAGCTCAACGCGATGACGATCGCCGGATGGGCGACCAGGGTTACTGAGCCGTCCGGGGAGTTGCGATGACGCCGACCAGCACGCCGGTGCAGCCGAACACCGAGTCTCCGCACAGCCGGTCCGAGTTCTACCGCCGCATATGTTCGTTGCCGACCGTGGTCGACCCGCAAACGGGACGGATCACGATGAAGGCCGGGTCTCTCGTCGCAGCGGTGATGATGCCGACCGGACTGGCGCAGCAGGTCAAGAACAGCCTCGATCTGCGTAGTGTCGCTCCGCTGTCGATCATCGGCCACCCCCGCGCAGGGATGTGGACCTTCCTCGTACGAGCCGACATACGGCCTATCGCCGACCCTGCCGTCATCGCCCAGCTGTGGCACGCCCGGGTGGTAGTCATCCGCGACGGAGACATCGCCCTGCCCTCGCCCGTCCCGGACCCACTGATGATCCGCACCTGGATCTCCCCGGCAACCGGCACCTTTCGGCCCTTCGGCGAAGTGGTGATTGAGTGCGCCCGAGCACTCCTACCTAGGACGGCTCGGCGATGAAACCCGACAGCAGGCAGTCGCCGTGCCCGGACGAACCCCCGACCGCCACGTGGACGTTTCTGATCCGCTCCGACATCCCCGCCACGATGACCGCGGCTGAGGCCGCCTTGTACCGCAGCCGCCGGATAACGGTGCTCGGCAACGGCGACTTCGTGGCGCTGCCGTTCGCGAGCCGATCAGGGCTCGGAGTATCGCGGATGGATTACCGTCGCGCACTTGGTCTTCCGTACCTCCGGGCGTGCGGTGCTGTATGCGGTGCACGCCTGCCTGGCCCCGACCCGCCAGCCCGCGTTATGAGCACCACCGCGTTGTCGCCCCGAGCGCGGAGCACTTCCCCAACACCAGCATCCAAAATGCGGTCGCCTTGGCCTGTGCCCTGGTGACGCCGACACGCACCATTCCCCCGTTAGGAGCCCCGCATCATGAAACTGGTTCCCGTTCAGCAGCTTGGTTCTGTTCTCGCCGCTGCCGTCATGCTCACTCTCGCCGCGTGCGGATCACCCCATCCCACCGATACTCGGGGAGTAGGTGGGCGGCAATGATAGCGAAATCCGTGTCTGGGCTCGGCAAACTCGTCGGGCAGATAGCGTGTCTGGATCGAGTCGAGGTGACCACATTGGATCGAATACGTCACGAGGCGTTGACAGTTCCCGACGATCGAGCGTGGGTGGCCGAGTACGGGGAGTTCCAGTCCGGGGGTTGGTCGACGCTATCGCTGATCAACGATTCGGGCGACCCCCGTGATGTGCGAATCACTGATTGTTCTCCGCGAGCGACGACGATGCTCGAGCAGATGCCGGTCACACGAGAGTTTCTGCTTTCGTTGGGATTTTGCTTCATGTGGGCGCGGCTCGCGCGACTGAGCGCGCACTCGTTTCTGTGGGAGCATCGCGACTATCAGGAACTCGACAGCTCGGCCCGGGTGCGGTTGCATGTCCCGCTGGTGACCAACGCTTCGGCTGTCCTGGTCACCGCCGGTGCCCGAGTCCGACTACGCGCCGGGCGGATCTGGCTGTTGAGACCGACTCACGCTCACGGCGCGGGCAATCTGCTCGGCCCCGACCGATACCACCTGCTGCTGGACTGCTACCTCGATGACCGACTCACCGAGGCGGTCGATAATGCGTGGCTGGAGGCCGATGACGCCGAACCCATGCCCTCCGCCACGTCCGAGGAACTGACGCGGCGGTTCGATCAGGCGCTATCGCTGGCCGAGCTGGGTTACCCGTCCACGGCCGAGAAGCACCTGCTGCGGCTGTTCTACGAACGCGCCCTCCCTGAAGGGCAGGTTTACGACCTGATCGCGGAGCTGTACGCCCGGCTGGGCGACACCGAGGCCGCGCAACGGTGGCGAACGAACAAGCGCACGATGCTCGGCGAGGTCGCGCCGGGGGTGCTCGCATGAAGACTCCCGGCCTGCGTACCCTGCTGGAAACAAACCGCCCTGATCAGTTCGCGCTGCTCGAGGCCGCGACCGAACTGTTCACGCGCAGTGACGCGGTGACCGAGCTGCTGGTGCGCGGCTCGCTGGCTCGCGGCACCGCGGACCGCCTCTCGGATGTGGACTTCGTGGTGGCCGTCGAGGACGCGAGGTTCCCGCAGTTCGTCTCAGCGCTGGACCCGCTTATCGGGACCGAACTCGGCGGCATCCTGCCCGGATGGCGTGACACGATCGTAGGCGACATGGGCGGGCTCGGATATGTGTTCCTGCTCGTGCGGGCCGATCACCTCCAGCAGTTGGACCTCTACGCCGTTCCGGCGAGCCGCCTGGCACGAGTGCGCGAACAGTCGCTATGCCAGACGATCTTCACCCGCGACCCCGAGGCCACCCGTACCGTCGATGACGAGACGACGCGGTTCGTCACACGCGCGGTGCACCAACCCCCCGACTGTGAGAACCTGCTGATTGAAGCCCTGGTGATCGGGTATCTGATCCGCAAGCGAGTCACACGCGGGCAGGACTTCGTCGCCTATTCCGAGGGATTCCTGTTCAACACAGCGGTCAAGAACCTGATCAAAACCGCTCTCGCTCCGTCCTCGTCCTACTACGGCTGGTACCAACTGCACGAGGAGATCGGCAGAACTCCGCTCGGGCGCGACTGTCTCGAGCATCTGACCGCGTTGGTGACCGCGCCACCGATCCCCACGCTGGCCTCTGTCACCGAAGGCTTGAATCGAGTGATCGCCGTCGCGGAGAGAGCGGTCCCGGAGATCCTGCAGACCCACCGTGACGCGATCGACGCCTACCGCCGCTACATGGAGCTGTGATGAGCCAAACCAATAGAACTGCCTCGTTTTTCGGTGGCGTAGTGCCGGGCTCGGTCGCCGATCTCGAACTCGCCTACGGCATCGGCGACGCCCTGAGCGCGGCGGGATTCGTGCTCCAGCACGGCGGCTACAACGGGCTGATGGAGGAAGCTGCTCGCGGAGCCGCAGACCGGGGCGGACAGGTGGTCGCGGTTTCCTTGGACGGAATGGAGTGGGGCGAGTTCAACCCCTATATCTCTTCTTCTGTGCATCTGCCGACGATGGGTGAACGGCTGCACCGGTTCCTGGACGGCGCTGATGTGGTGATCGCGATGGGCGGCGGGGTTGGAACCCTGCACGAACTCACCGCCGCGCTGTGGTATGCGGGCAACATCCGCCCGGTACCGGTGTGGCTGTGCGGGCCGACCGCGCTGCGGCTGGCCGCGTTCCTGCGCGCGGAGCGGTGGCTGTTCGAGTCACCGACCCGGCCCTTGTCGTTCCTGTGCGAGATCGCCGATCTGGAGGGATTCACCCGCGCGTTGTCAGCGCTCGACGCGGCTCCGTCTGCGGTCTCGGCTGGTGACCGATGACGGTCTCGGCCGGGCTGGTGGCTCGGATCCGGGAGTCCGCGATGCGCAAGGGCGGTTTCGTGCTCGCCTCCGGTGAGGTCCTCGACGAGTACTTCGATCAATACGCTCTCGCTGCGGCGCCTGAGCTGCTGGCCGAGGTCGCTGCGGCGATGGCGGGCCTGATTCCGACTGATGCCGATGTGATCGCCGGGGTCGCGCTGGGCGGTGTGCCGCTGGCGGTGGCTGTGTCGGCCGTGACGGGCATCCCGGCCGCGTTCGTGCGTCCCGAACCAAAAGCGCACGGCCTACGACGTCAGGTCGAGGGGGAGATCGCGGTCGGTACCCGCGTGGTGGTGATCGATGACGTCGTGCGCACTGGAGGACAGGTCCACCGCGCGGTGGACGCGCTGCACGGCATCGGCGCGCACGTGTCGACCGTGGTGTGCGTCCTGGACCGTCGTCTCGGGGGCGGTATTTTACTGCGCGCCAACGGAATCGAGCTGCGTGGGCTGCTGGACCCGGACGAGCTGGTATGTGTGCCCCGGCGCGGGGAGGTGTCGGATGCGCTCGGGTGAGCGCCGGTATGCGGCCCTTTTCGACCTCGACGGCGTGGTCATCGACGGCCGCGTGGCGACGCTGGCGGCGCTGCGTGCTCTGGCGCAGACGTGGTCGATGAGCACGGTGGAGGAGAGCGTGCTGGGCCAGTGCGCCGCGATGCCCCCGGTGCAGGCCCTGGAGATGTTGGGAGTGCCTGATCCTCGTGAGGTGTATTACCGACACTTCGACGCGGCGCTCTCGGCCGCGGTGAGCGAAGGCGTGCTTGTGTTCGAGGCCGTCGTCGCGGCGATGTCGGCATTGGCCGCCCACGGTGCCGGTATCGGGATCGTCACCGCCCAGGCACGCAGCCGGATCGAGTTCTGGATTCCCCCCGCCGTAGCCGACCTCACCGACGTCCTCGTGGCCTACGAGGACGCGGTCCCCAAGCCGGCGCCCGATGGAGTACTTGCGGCGTGTGCTCGGCTCGCAGTACCGCACGATCGGGCGTTCTTCCTCGGCGACTCCCCGACCGATATCGCGGCCGGACGCGCGGCGGGGGTGTTCACCGTCGGCGCGGGATGGGGATTCACCGGACCGGATGCGTTGCGGGAGGCGGGCGCGGATCTGGTCCTTATCAGCCCGGACGAGGTCGGCCCCGAGGTGCTGTCGCATCTCGGGGCCGACTGAACTGGCTACGGCGGGTCAGGGCGTGGCCTTCTGACCGACTGTCTCGCGCACCAGCCGCAGGGCCTCGCTGGTGGCGAGCGGGTCGGTGCCGCCGCCCTGGGCGATGTCGGGTTTGCCGCCGCCGCCGCCCTTGAGGGCCTTAGAGGCGACGCGCACCAGGTCACCGGCTTTGAGCCCGCGCTCCTGTCCGGCCTGGTTGACGGCTGCGACCACGATGGGCTTGTCGTTGGACAGTGCGGTCAAGACGACCACCGACGCATCGTTGCCGAGATACTTGCGCACGTCGAGGACAACGCTGCGCAGCTCTTCGGTAGTAGCGGGCTCGGACAGGTGTTCGGCGACGACCGCGACACCACCGATCGAGGTGGCTTTGCTCGCGAGATCCTTTGAGAGATTCCGCAGCAGATCGGCCCGGAAGCGGCCGAGCTGCTTCTCGGCGTCGCGGAGCTGCTTGACCAGCGCGGCGACGCGATCACCGATTTCCGGGGTCGGCACATTCAGGATGTCGCTCACCTTGACCGCGAACGCGCGTTCCTTGGCAAGGTACCGGTAGGCATCGATACCGACATAGGCTTCCACCCGACGCAGCCCCGACCCGACCGAGGACTCACCGATCACCGTCAGCGGACCGACCTGCGACGAGTGCCCGACATGGGTACCACCGCACAGCTCTCGCGACCACTGCCCGCCGATCTCGACCACACGGACGTCTTCGTCGTAGGTCTCACCGAACAACGCCAAGGCACCGATCTCGCGGGCCTTCGGCAGCGGCATGTACTCCACGGCCACGGGCAGGTCACGGCGGACGGCGAGGTTGGCTACCTCCTCGATCTCGGTCCGGGTCTCGGGTGAGAGGCCACCGGTCCAGGAGAAGTCCAGGCGCAGGTACCCGGGCTTGTTGTAGGAACCGCTCTGCAAGGCGGTCGGCCCCAGGACCTGCCGCAGGGCCGCGTGCACGATATGGGTTCCCGAGTGGGCCTGGCGGGCACCGAGCCGCCATTCCGGGTCGACCTTGGCCAGCACCGACGCGCCCTCGGCGATCTCCCCGCGTCGGACCTTGACCTGGTGGACCCAGAGCTTGCGGGCGATCTTCTGGACGTCGAGGACCTCGAGGTCGACGCCATCGGCGGTGATCACCCCGGCGTCGCTTTCCTGTCCACCGGCCTCGGCGTAGAGCGGGGTGCGGTCCAGGACGAGTTCGACGATGTCGCCCTCGGCGGCCGAGCGGATGCGTTCGCCGTCGCGGATGAGACCGCGCACAGTGGCCTCGGAGGTGAGTTCGCCATAGCCGGTGAACTCGGTGGGGCCTTGAGCGAGCAGGTCGCGGTAGACCCCGGACTCGCCGTGCCCGCCGGACTTGCGGGCGGCGGCGTCAGCCTTGGCGCGCGCGCGCTGCTGGGTCATCAGCTCCCGGAACCCGGTCTCGTCCACCTTCAGCCCGGCCTCGGCGGCCATCTCAAGAGTGAGGTCGATCGGGAAGCCGTAGGTGTCGTGGAGCTGGAAAGCCTTATCGCCGGGCAGGACTCGGACGTCGGCCTTGCGCAGTTCCGAGGCAGCCAAATCGAAGATCGCGGTACCCGAACGCAGGGTTTGAGTGAAGGCGGCTTCCTCGGCGACAGCGACGCGGTCGATGCGCTTGTGCTCGTCCTTGAGTTCGGGATACATCGGGCTCATCGCCTTGACGGTGCGCGCGACCAGCTCGTGCACGACCGGATCGTCCGACCCAAGGAGTTTCATCATGCGCACAGCTCGGCGAAGGATGCGACGCAGGATGTAGCCGCGTCCCTCGTTGGAGGGGGTGACGCCGTCACCGATGAGCATGACGCTGGTGAGAATGTGATCGGCGACCACACGCAACCGCACATCCTCGGTGACCCCGGCACCGTACTTGGCTCCGCTGAGTTCGGCGGCCAAGTCGAGGATTTGGCGGGTGGTATCGATGTCGAAGATGGTGGGCACATTTTGCAGCAGCAGGGCCATGCGTTCGAGACCGAACCCGGTGTCGATGTTCTTCGACGGCAGGTCCCCGAGGATCGGATACCCCTCCTTGGCGGGGCCTTCGCCTCGGATGTTCTGCATGAACACGAGGTTCCAGATTTCGAGGTAGCGCTCGTCGTTGGCGACCGGCCCGCCTTCTTGGCCGAAGTCGGGTCCGCGGTCGAAGCAGATCTCCGAGCACGGCCCGCACGGGCCGGGCACACCCATCGACCAGAAGTTCTCGGACATGCCCAGGCGCTGGATACGGTCCTTGGGCACCCCGACGTCGCGACGCCAGATCTCCTCGGCTTCGTCGTCATCGAGGTAGACGGTCACCCACAGTTTGTCCTCGGGTAACCCGAGCCCGCCATCACTGATCGAGCTGGTGAGGAACTCCCAGGCGTAGGGGATGGCCTTCTCTTTGAAGTAGTCGCCGAAGGAGAAGTTGCCGAACATCTGGAAGAACGAGCCGTGACGGCTCGTCTGGCCGACCTCTTCGATGTCGACGGTGCGTACGCACTTCTGCAAGCTCGTGGCCCGCTTATACGGGGCGGGCGCCTCGCCGAGGAAGTAGGGCTTGAACGGTGCCATACCCGCGTTGATCAGAAGCAGGGTCGGGTCATCAGCGATCAACGATGCTGACGGTACGACGGTATGGCCTCGCTTCTCGAAGAAGCTGAGGGCGCGGCTCCTGATGTCGGCCGAGTACATAGACGCCTTCCAGACTGGTCGAGGGATGTCGCAGCCGCCCCGAGTAGGCGAGCTGGATCAAGCATCCATCGTAAGGCGACCAGGTTCGACCGGTTTTAGCGCCCTGCGTCCGCCGTAGGAGAGATTGTGCAGGCCCGGCAGACTGATCGACCAACTGTTCGCAGGTCAGGGTGCCGTGAACTCCCCATCAACGATGCCCTTGGCAAATGCGTCCATTTCGTCAGGTGTGAACTCCAGTTCGGCGTCTGGGCTGCTGAAGGTCGCCGCGCCATCTGGGTGAATAGTCACTCGCATAGTCTCACCCACCGCGAAGGAGGACATGCCGACTGTACGGTCACAGACCTCGGCCCACAGGCTGATCGGTATCTCAATCTGAGGCTGTGTCGTGCCGTGGTTGGCTGGGTTTCGGCGGAACTTGGTGTCGCGGACAAGGATGGCGTCGCCATCGATCTTTACCTCAACGCACGCGCCACCGTTGTTGCCGCTGAAGGTGCTCGTTGTCCACTCACTCAGCCGGATATTGGTGGTCATCCTCACTCCATGTTCTTCATCTTCATGATCCGACTCTGAATGGCGCTTGCCGTGTCCTCCGCTGAGAGCGCTCTATCTGAGAGTCGATCCGCGATCAATGCATACAAGTCTACGTCGGAGCGTTCTTGCAGGTAGAGGGCACCGGTGTGGTACTCGATGTAAGCGATCCCGCGAGCCTCAGTGAAGTTCAGCAGGATGAACGGATTCGATAGCCCGTCGTGATTCCCGACCGCTGTAGGGATGACGCGCAGGTCGATGTTCGGCAAGGTCATCAGTTCGAGGACATGCTCGAACTGCTCGATCATCACCGTCGGGCCGCCGAAGGGCCGATCCAGTACCGACTCCTCCACGACCGCGCTGATCTGCAGCGGCTTGTCGTCGTCAGCCACCCGTTGCCGGTCGATACGTGCACGAGCGGTCTGAGCGACATCCTTGGCGGGTATGTGGAGGCTATCGCCAACCACGGCTGTGGCGTAGTCGAGCGTTTGGAGCTGACCGGGAAAGAAGCTGTTGGTGTACTCGAATTGCCGCTGGGCCAGCTTCTCAAGGCCGACGTACAGCTTGAACCAGTCAGGCCAAACGTCATCGTTGCGCGTGGACAGGACGCCGTGGTCGGCGCGGACCGCCAGCGAGACCACCCACTCGACATCTTCAGCGGGTGCGTTGTAGAGCCGCATCAACTGGGCGACATGGTCGGCGCTCTGGGCAGTTTCGCCACTCTCCATGTAGCTCAACTTGCCCGACGTGAAGCCGATGTGCTTCGCGGCAGCTTGCTGCGTGATGCGCGCGCTGGTTCTCGCTGCCTTCAGCGCGCTCCCAACAAGGAATCGCAGGGCCGACGCATCTGATAGCTCGTCGTCGCGCATCCGATCCTTCCGTCCTCGCCGATGCTTCTGCCCAAACTACCGCATCGGATTGACCTGAAATCTAGCGCCAAACTCGTTTTTAAGTTTAAATCTGATTGTGAATTCAAAAGCGGGTTGAACTCTCTTCCCCAGCTCAGAGGCGGTTAGACATGCCGAAAAGAAACAGTGAGCGATCGTTGACCGGCGAGGCTCAGATCGGGCATCAGGCCCGTTGCGTCGGTCAGGGCCAGTGGGTGGTGAGCTTCCTACCTGGCCGGACGCTGTCGAAGAACCAAGCGAGCGCCGCTCTGCGGGTGGCCGAAGAGCTGGACGCCATGCGCGGCTATGCGGCTGCGCTGGGTTTGACGGTGCTCGAACTCGTCGGGTTGGCCATGATGGACAACTCGGCGGAGCGGCTGTGGTCGCTCGGCGACGCCTCGCAGGCCCTCTCACGGCTGGGCCGGGCACAGTGACCGGCGAGCAGGCCGTGACCTCGGCTGCGGCAGTCGCGGCGTTCAGTGCGGGAGCCGCACGAGGCCACGAGGCCGCCGCCTTCGAGTTGGCAGAACTCGATGCCGCTTTGGACGCGGCGGCATGGCGCGTGTTCGAGGTTCGGGCGGTAGTGCGGTGATGTTCGAGAGATGTCACAGTGCACGGGAGGTCGCCGAGGTGTACCGGCGGCGCGGGTTCATCGTGTCGTGCGCGTTCGATCGCGTGTTCCTGGTCGCGTCGCTGGCGTTGGGTGCGGTGGTGATGCCCGCGCCGCTGGGTGGGCGGGTGCGGAAGGCACTGATCGATACGGGCAAGTTCACCTCGGTGCCGGTCCTGACCCATGCCCGCCCGGATCGGGAGTGGGTGTTCCTGGTCGGCCCGGCCTGGGGTGCCGGAATGTCGACGCCGACCGTGGCGAGCCTGGAGACGCACGGGGTGCGAGTCCTCGACGCTCGGCAACGGATCTGGTTACCGATGACCGATCACCCGACCGGCTGGCATTGGATCTCCGAGCCGGTCGACGCCACATCGATCCCGTCGCGCACCACCGTGGCTTGCCGTACCCGCGACCTCCTCGCCCCAACGCGGTCGTCGCGGGCGCGGAGGTGAGTGATGGCCTTCACCCCAGACGACGATGCGAGGGTGCTGCCCTCCGGGGAGTCGCTGCTCTCCGCTATTCGCGGCCATCACGTCGACGCGCACCGGCTGACGAGGTTCGCCGCCGAATTCGGGAGGCTGTATCGGGGCTCCCCGGGGTGGTTGCGGTGCGGCTGCCGTTGCCGCAGTGACGAACTCGTTCTCGCTGTCGATTCGTGGGCGGCCATGCGTCTGCCGGTTCCGCATTCGGGGGCGCGGTTGCACACCGAGACTCTCGGCGCGGTCATCGACCGCCTCGCGCGTAGCCAGGCGCGCGCCTACCACCTGTTGATGACTGTGGATGATGTGGCAGATCCGCAGGTGCACGCGGCCTGGTATCGGCTGGCGGAGCTGGTGGATGGTTACACCGATCTCGCTGACGCGCTGACTCAGCGGTCGGTGCGGTTGCCCGCGCTCGGAGACGGTTGCTGATGAGACCTGCGCTGCCGGGCAAGGACGAACTGCTCATGGCCTGCCGGGGCTTCCCACTGCCCGCCGACGACCCGGTACTGAACGCGGCTGCCGAACTGGCCGTGCTGCATCAGCGGCGTGAACACACAGCATGGGAAGCGCTGGCGGTGATCGACGCGCCCCGTGCCCGGTTGATGGACACCATCGACACCTGGGTACAGGTGGTGATCCCGGAACCGGTCTCGGGTGCACGGGTCCACACCCAGACGATGGGGCAGGTCATCGACCGCCTCGCCCAGTTGACCGCCCACACCTACACCACGCTGGCGGGCGCCTCCGAAGAGGTGTTCTGGCCATCCGCGGAAGTGGTCGATGACCTCGCCATCGCCTACGCCGACCTGGTCGAAGAACTCCTCGCCGGTACCCGCCGCTTACCGATGACCACGACCTCGGTGTAGCGCACCACTCGGCATCTCGCCCGGTCCCCCTTACCTACACGGCTTCGGCTTGAGGTCGCCCACGTAGACACCACCCACCCCTTTCCTGAAGAGAGCACCCCATGCCCGAAACACCTGACCGCCGCCCCACCGCATGGCCGGTGACGACCGCAATCCGGTTCCCGCTGGCCGGTGACCCGCACCGCGCCGTCACCATCCGGCCCTACACGCGACGACAACCCGTACAGCACAACCTGTTTCACCCCGATGAAGGAGAACCGAACATGCCCGACCATGTCCCCTCGACCGACCTGTGGACCACCCAACCCGAACCTGAACCCGAGACCGGTGGCCTCGTGATGCTGTCGACCGATGTCGCCTATGACCCGGACGATTTCGTGGCGTTGGTGCTTGCAGCCCGGCTGGTGCCGCCGAGCCAGCTGGTGGTAGTGACAGCGGATGAGGTCGGCGGTCTGCGCGCGCAGTTCGCGCGCCGCGTGCTGGACTGGCTGGACCGCGGCGAGGTACCCGTCGTCGAAGGTATCGACCTGGGCGGCAAGCGCCGGTTCCTGCCCGATCCCGGCCAGCAGATCCCCGCCTATGTGCGCCCGACATCCGAGGAACGCGAGAACCGTCACCACGCGATGATCGATGTCCTCGCCAACATGATCGCCTCGGCCGAAGGCCCGGTGCGGTGGGTGGGGTGCGGTCCGATGGCCGAGCTGGCCGCGGTGCTCACCGCCGCACCGGAGTACGCCGAGCAAGTGGTCGTCACCCAGATGGGCGGATGGCTCGACCACTACCGCGACCTCGAACGCGCTTCCCACAACTTCCACACCGACATGAGTTCAGCCGGCCTCGCCCTGCGGATACTGCCCCGCCCCAGGTTGGTGCTCTCCGAGCACACCAACCATCCCGCGATCCGGGTGACCAAGGACTGGGCACTCATCGACGCGCTGGACGCCGATTCCGCTCCGGAGTGGGCGCGGTGGCTGTCCACGCATTTCCATCGCTGGTTCGCTGTCAAGGACGGCTCGTGGATGCACGACCCCCTGACCCTGTCGGCCGCCCTCGGCTATCCGTTCGTGAAGTTCACCAGCGAACGGATCCGCATCGGCCACGACGCGCGCCTGTACCGCAACCCGTACGGACGCCCGATGCACGTATCGACAGAGGTGGACTACGAAGCGTTCCGGGACTGGATGCAGTCGGTGGTGACGAACTGGTGATGTGCCCCACCTGCGGTCAGACCACCCAACTGGCCTGTGACCCGGACACGATCCGGGCGCGTGAGCGCGCGGTCAACGCCGAGCTGTCGGGGCCGACACACGCTCGCGTCCTCGATGCTCTGCTGCCCGCCGACCTCGACCGCCCCTACAACCCTGACCGGATATCCGGCAAGGACAACTTCGCCTGCGACCGCGACATGGCCGCCCTGTTGGACCGTCACGCGCCGGGATTCCGGGCCAGCGTCCACGCCGGGCACATGTTCTTGCTGCGCGCGGTAGCGGAACTGGCGCGGGCGGGGGTCTCACAGTTCGCGGTCATCGGGTGCGGATTTCCGCGCAAACGCAACGTGCACACCGTTGCCCGCGAGATCAATCCGGCCGCCCACGTGCTCTACCTCGATGACGGCGCGTTGGTGACAGCACACGGACGCGCCCTCCTCATGGCCGAATCCCGGTTCACACGAGCCGATCCGGGTGACCCGGCCGCGATCCTGGCTGCCATCGGCCACCCGCACGGCCCGACAGGCTGGCTCGACCCCCGCGAGCCGATCGCGCTGGTGTTCGGGTCGCTGGTCCTGGAACAACTCGACGCACCCGGACAGGTAATCGCGGAACTTGTCGCCGCACTGGCCAGCGGGTACGTGGCGGTGACCCACATCTGCACCGACACCGCCACCGACGTCGCCCGGCGCGCAGCCACCGTCTACACCGCCCACAACCTCACACTGCGGCCCCGCACAACCCGCGACGTCACGACCATGCTGACAGGCGTGGAACTGCTCGGCCCCGACCTGACGGTCGCCCAGGACTGGACCCCCGCCCACGCCACCCGCCCCAGCACGGGCGAGACGAGCTGCCGCTGCTGCTGGGCCGCACTCGGAACATGGGGAGCGAGCCGATGACACCCGAGTACCTACCGGAGCGCGACGGCCGTGGCGCGGCCAGGATCGCCCACCGCACCACACTGCCCGCGATCCAGGACAGCAACATCGCCGACACCAATTGCGCGGTCGATCCCAGCGACCTCAGTCCCGACGACGCGATCCGCACCCTCAGCGTCCACCACCACTGCTCATCGCCCTGTCATCCGCGTACGCGGGCGCTGTTGGTACTGGGCACCGAATACAGTGCGGCGTCGACACCCGGCGAGCGTCGGCCCGCGCGTGCACTGGACGAACTGGACCAACGGCTGGCCGAACTGATCCGCGAATACCTACGCCAAGTCGCCGAACGCGCCGACCGGTAACCGCAGCCCCAACAGAACGAGCCCGGACGGCATCGCCGTCAGGGCTCGTCTCTCACGAAGCGCTGGCGCGCGCGCCCGCCTTCCATCGAGCGGCGGTCCACCACGTATCGCAAATGCCTTTCTCAACTTCAGCGGCGAGCGGCTTACCGCTGGCGGGACATCTAGGACGCCTGGATCCATCCGAACCATCGGCAGCGAGGCATCACCCGCACCTTGCTGCACAGCGTGCACGCTCAAGCCGAAACATGGTTGTGCAAACGGATATACCTCACATCCGAACAGGAAGACCAAGTGGCACAATCTACTTGGACCAGGGGTCGGTTATGTCAATGTCCCCGGCGACCACGAGATCAACGGCGTTTCGGTCTTCACCGACTACAAAGGGCCAGGTCGTAGCCGCCGCGCGGTCTAAAATTCAGCTTGGGCTGAATGCCATCAGGTCAGCAGGTCGCGGGCCCTGCTCCGACAGGTTCGCTTCCTTCGGGCTGGGGGCGAGCCGAATAGCACCAATGGCCGGTGGTCACCGGTAGGGTGCGGTAATGCGTCGGCGGCCTTCACCGATAGAGCCGCGACGGCCCCCTCAGTCCATGACCGGAAGTAGCGACCTTGAGCGTCCTCAGTAGTTTCGTGTGGAGTGTCGCCGACACACTGCGAGGCCCCTATCAAGAAGCCGAGTACGGCTCGGTGATCCTGCCGTTCACGGTGCTACGTCGCCTGGAGTGCGTGATGGAGCCGCACCGGGAGATGATGGCCGAGATCGTCAAGTCCTACTCAGGTGAGCAGCAGCGCCGCACCCACCTGAAGATCAAGACGAGGACTGCCGACAACGCTGGTCTGAGCTTCTGGACGACCAGTGACTACACGCTGGAACGCGCACTGCAGGACCCGGAGAACCTTGCGGAGAACTTGATCGACTATGTCGCCGGGTTCTCCTCGAACCTGGACGTGTTCAAATCGTTCGACTTTGAGAACGTACTACGCACGCTCGACTCCCGTGAGCGTCTCTCGCAGGTCGCCAACCACTTCGCTGGCATCGACCTGTCCCCTCAGAGCGTCTCCAATGCCGACATGGGCGACCTGTTCGAGAACTTGATCTACCGGTTCGCGGAGTCGGCCAACGACGGTGCCGGGCAGTTCTACACGCCGCGCGACGTGGTGCGGCTGCTGGTCGACCTCGTCTACGCCGAGGACACCGAGGCGCTGCGCGACCGCGGACAAGTACGTTCGATCTATGACCCGACTGTTGGCACCGGTGGCATGTTGACGGTGGCTGACGAGCACCTACATGACCTGAATTCCAGCGCCACAACGGCCCTGTTCGGTCAGGAGGTCAACCCACGTACCTACGCGATTTGCAAGGCGGATCTGCTGATCAAAGGTCAGGACCCGACGAACGTGCGTCAGGGCGACACTCTCGTCGTCGACCGGTTCAAAGACCGGAAGTTCGACTACGTGCTGTCCAATCCGCCGTTCGGCACCGACTGGAAGGCAGTCGCCTCGGATGTCAACAAGGAGCACGAACGCGGCGGACAGGGCCGGTTCGCCCCTGGGCTGCCGGGTACGGGCGACGCCGCGATGCTGTTCCTGCTTCATGTCGCCTCGAAGATGCGCGACGTCGACGACACAGGCCGCGGGGGCAGGGCGGGCATCGTCCTCAACGGCTCCCCGCTGTTCAACGGTGGCGCGGGATCGGGGCCGTCGGCGATCCGCGGCTACATGCTTGAGAACGACCTGGTCGAGGCGATCGTTGCCCTACCCAACGACATGTTCTACAACACCGGCATCGCAACCTACCTGTGGATCCTGTCGAACGCTAAGCCAACCGACCGCAAGGGCGTCGTGCAACTCATCGACGCCACGGGGCTGGGCAGCAAGCTGCCCAAGTCGATCGGTTCTAAGCGTGTCGAGATCGCCGAGAAGGACCGCGAAGCGATCGTGCAGACCTTCGCCTCCCGTGAACTCTCCGCCACCTCGAAGGTCTTCGAGAAGCGCGACTTCGCGTACTGGACGATCACCGTCGAGCGCCCGCTACGGCTCAACTTCGAGTGCACCGCCGAGCGGATCAGTGACGTCGCCGAGCACAAGACACTCGGCAACGTCAGCGGCTTGGTCGAGGCGCTCGGATTGTTCGGCGAGCGGCTGTACTTGAACCGCGAGGAGTTCCTCCGCGACCTCGGCAAACACCTCGGTGACAAGGGCGTCCGGCTGACCGCGGCCGAGCGCAAGGCACTGTGGCAGGCGATTGGTCGGCACGACGACGCCGCCGACATCTGTTGCGTGCAGTCGGGCAAGAACAAAGGCCAGATCGAGCCTGATCCCGCGCTGCGTGACACGGAGGACATCCCGTTCGGTTGGGGCGGTTACCCCAAGACCCACGACGCCGCCGAGAAGACGATCGACGCGTACTTCGAGGCAGAAGTCAAGCCGCACGTCTTTGACGCCTGGGTCGACAAGACGAAGACGAAGACCGGATACGAGATCCCGTTCACACGGCACTTCTACGAGTACGTACCCCCGAGGCCGCTGGAGCAAATCGACGCCGACCTCAACCGGGTCGTCGGCGAGATCCTGGAGATGCTCAAGGAGGTCGAGTCGTGACGACCGTCGTTGAGCACCCGGCCGTCACTGAACGAATCAGCATGTGGCTCGGCTCGTTGCCCACGGGATGGACCGGTGCGCGCCTCTTCGAGGTTGCCGACGCGTGGACAAGCAACGTTGATAAGCACTCCGTCGATGGGGAACCTGCGGTTCGGCTCGCCAACTATGTAGACGTCTACCACAACGATTCAATCGTGGGGTCTTTGAACTTCATGTCGGCGACCGCCACACGCGAACAGATCAAGCGGTTTCGTATTCGCCTCGGGGATACCTTGATCACCAAAGACTCCGAGACAGCTGACGACATCGGGATTCCTGCGTTCGTGGAGTACGAGGCCGACGATCTGATCTGTGGTTACCACCTCGCAATCGTGCGGCCAGCTCCCGAGAAGGTCGTGCCAAAGTTCCTGTACTGGGCACTGCGATCCGCGCCCATCGCACGACAGTGGGAAGTGCTCGCCTCGGGGGTGACTCGAGTAGGTATCCGAAGCACTGACCTCGACAAGGTCACAATCCCGCGACCCCCGCTCAACGAACAGCGGGCCATCGCCGACTTCTTGGACCACGAGACGGCACAGATCGACACCCTGGTCGCTAAGCAGGAGGAGTTCGTTGCGCTCCTTCGGGAGCGGCGCTTGAGCCAGACCGCTGACGTTTTGGCGGCGCTCGGTGAGCCTGACACTCAGTTGCGCAGAGTCGCTCGCATCCAGACAGGTGTCACATTGTCCGGCGATGGCAATCCAAGCTTCCCGTTGTGGCCTTATCTTCGTGTCGCCAACGTGCAGATGGGGCATGTAGACCTCACGGAGGTGAAGGAGATCCATCTGTCGGCGAGGGAAGCGGCCGCATCGATGCTCCGTCCTGGCGACGTCCTCATGACTGAGGGTGGTGATATCGACAAGCTGGGCCGCGGCACAGTCTGGGACGGCCGCATAAGTCCGATGATTCACCAGAATCATGTGTTTGCCGTTCGCGCGGACCCTGCCATGCTCGTCCCCGAGTATCTGGCGAGGTTGCTCGACTCGCCAACCGCGCGTGAGTACTTCTATCGAACCGCGAAGAAGACAACCAACCTCGCCTCGACTAACAAGACTATCGTAGGCCGGCTACCGATGCGGGTGCCGTCGATCCGCGAGCAGCATGCGGCCGTGGACGACCTTGACGAGCAGACCGCGCGCATCGACGCTCTCATCGCCAGGGCCCAGGAACACATCTCGCTGGCCAAGGAACGCCGTGCCGCGCTGATCACGGCAGCGGTGACCGGTCAGTTCGACGTACACACCGCGCGGAAGGCGAGCTGACAGTGGCAACGGCAGATCAGACGCGCGAGAAGGCGTTCGAGACCGAGATCGCCAAGTATCTGTCCGATCACGGCTGGGAGTACAGTCCGACTGACGAGGGCTACGACGTAGCGCGGGCGCTGTTGCCCGAGGACGTGCACTGGTGGCTCAGCACGACACAGGCTGAGGAGTACGAGAAGGCCGTCAAAGTCGGCACGCCGACCGAGCAGGCAGACAAGGACGCGCTGCTCGATGCCCTAGTGACGCGCCTCGACACCCCGATGACCTCGGGCGGTGGCACATTGAATGTGTTGCGACGGAAGTTCTCGCACACCCGAGGCCAGACCGCGCACTTGCGTATGTGCCAGTTCGCTCCGGCGACGACGCTGAATCCAACAGTGACTAAGGCGTACAACGCCGTGCGACTGCGTGTGGTGCGTCAGGTGCACTTCTCCCCGAAGCGCGGCGACAACCGCTCGATCGACTTGGTGTTCTTCGTCAACGGGTTGCCGACGGCGACGCTTGAGCTCAAGTCGTTCTTCAAGCAAGAGTGGCGCACCGCGGTCAAACAATACAAGAAGGACCGCGACCCGAAGGGGCAGCCGCTGCTCGGATTCGGCAGCCGGGCGCTCGTGCACTTCGCCGTCGACGACGACGAGGTCTGGATGACCACCAAGCTCGCCGGTGAGAAAACCTACTTCCTGCCGTTCAACCGGGGCCACGAGAACGGGGCGAAGGGCAATCCCGCGAACCCCAACGGCACGGCGACGTCCTACCTGTGGGAACAGGTGCTGGAGCGACACAACTGGCTCGCCATCCTCGGCTCCCAGATGTTCCTGCGCGAGGAGACCGACGAGGACCCGGTCACCGGCAGGATTAAGCGGTCCAAGACGCTGATGTTCCCCCGATACCACCAGTGGCGGGCGGTGCGGAAGCTCGTCGAGGCCGTGCGAGAAGAAGGCCCCGGCCGCCGGTACCTGATCGAACACTCCGCCGGGTCGGGCAAAACGAATACCATCGCGTGGTCCGCGCACCGGCTCGCGCGTCTGCACGACGCGGAGAACACGAAGGTGTTCGACAAGGTGCTGATCATCTCCGATCGCAAAGTTTTGGACAGGCAGCTCCAGGATGCCGTGGACCAGGTCGACGACAGCTCGGGTTCCGTTGAGGTAATCGACTCCGCTGCGGTACGGCGCTCCGGCGGTTCGAAGGCCAGGGCTTTGTTGAACGCACTCACCGGGCCGACGCTGATCGTCGTCGTGACGATCCAAACGTTCCCTTATGTCAAGGGTCTGCTGGAGACGACGTTAGGCGACAAGAACTTCGCGGTGATCGTCGACGAGGCCCATACGTCCCAGTCGGGCAAGACTGCCGCCGACCTGAAGAAGGTCCTCACCGAGGGAGGTGAGCAGATGGCCGAGGACGAGACTGTCGACACCCAGGATGTCGTCAACGAACTGCTGTCGGCCGACGACGAACGCGAGCAGCGGATCAGCGCGGAGACCGCGGCTCGTGCCGGAGCGAAGAACGTGTCTTTCCTGGCTTTCACCGCCACCCCCAAGCACAAGACGAAGACGTTGTTCGGACGTCCCGGCGAGGACGGAAAGCCGGTCTCGTTCGACGTCTACACGATGCGGCAGGCGATCGAGGAGGGGTTCATTCTCGACGTGCTGCGTGGTTACCAGACCTACAAGACCGCATTCGAGATCGAGCAGCGCGGCAGGGACGGTGTCGTCTGCACGATCACCAGCGATGATGACGGGCAAGGAGATAGTCTCGTGGACCCGAAGATCGCCACTCGGGCGATCATGCGGTTCAAGCACCTGCACCCGTCCAATATCGGCCAGAAGGTCGAGATCATCGTCGAGCACTTCCGCGCCAACGTAGCGCATCTGCTCGATGGTCAGGCCAAGGCGATGGTCGTCACCGACTCGCGCCAGGCTGCGGTGCGGTACAAGGTCGAGACCGACAAATACATCCGCACCAAAGGCTATGGGATCAAGACGATTGTGGCCTACTCCGGTGATATCACCGACGCCGAGTACGGTCTGGAGAAGGCGACCGAGGCGAGTATGAACCCGGGTCTCGGCGCTGATCTAGCTCGGGAGTTCAAGCGCCCGGACTATCGGCTGATGTTGGTAGCGGAGAAGTTCCAGACCGGCTTCGACCAGCCGCTGCTGTGCGCGATGTACGTCGACAAGATGTTGCCAGACGTGCACGCCGTGCAGACCCTGTCCCGGCTTAACCGCACCTACCGCGCTCCCTCGGGCGAGCAGAAGGACAAGACCTTCGTCCTGGACTTCGTCAACGACCCCGACGGAATCCAGGAAGCGTTCCTGCAGTACTACACCGAGGCCCGCGTCGAGACACAGACGGATCCGAACCAGGTCCACCGGTTGGCGACGAAGCTAGCCCAGGAACGCATCTACACCCCGGGCGACGTCGAGCGGTACGCGGAGGCTTGGTGGGGCACGGGGGGCTTACAGTCACACTCGGCGCTAACTGCTGCGATCACACCGGCGCGCGACGAGTTCATGGGCCGTTGGACCGAGGCGACGGAGGCTCACGACAGCGAGGCGCTCAACAGACTTCGGGAGTTTCGCAAGGACTGTGGCTCCTACGTGCGCCTGTATGACTTCATGTCGCAGGTGGTCGACTACGGCACCACCGACCTGGAGAAGCTTGCCGAGTTCCTGCGGCAGCTGGTGCGGCTGCTAGCTGTCGATGACCCGAAGGCTGACGTGGACCTGTCTGGGGTCGTGTTGAAGAAGATCCGCCAGATCGACCAGGGCAAGGCCGAGATCGGCCTGTCCGGGGACCAGGAGGCGCCGGGATTGAAGGGGATCACAGGTGTCGGGTCCGGCGTGAGTCGTGACGACCCGCAGCAGGTCCTGCTCTCGGAGGTGATCGAGAAGATCAACGACCTCTTCGGCGGGGAGTTCGCCGACCCGCAGATCGGCGGCTTTGTCACCGCCGCGGCCGGGATGGCCGAGGAGGACCCGCGCATCGCGGAGCAGATCGATAACAACGCTCAAGACCAGTTCTTGATCTCCCCGGACCTGCGCGAGACGCTCACTGACGCTGCTGTGCTCAACGAAGGTGCGTTCGGAAAGCTGACCCAGGCACTGACCGGCGAGAGTGAGCGCGCCGACGAGTTCATCAGGCTGATCGGTGCATACCTGTATCAGTCGCGACGCGCTCGCACGGACACTGAGGAGGCGGCGGAAAACGCTGACGTCGACCCTGGAGGCCACTGAAGCGCCGTGCTGACCTGCTACAGCCTGAACAGTCACGGCCGACGACTGGACCTTCTGGGCCTAGGACCGTGCGTTCGGAGTCGTACAGCTCCCCACGGCCATAGCCGCAACCAGTGGTGGCGGTCGGTCAACAATGCCGCGCGGGCGGTTGCTGGCCTGCGGTCCCTGATTGTCATTCATTCCGCCATTTAATGGCTGACGTCAGCCAACGCTACCCACACGCGCCAACATCAATGATGAATATCACATAGTGTGCCAGATGCCGGTTCGACATCGGCACAGCTCAGATACCGCATGAACCAACGACACCCGACATCGCCAACGCTTGACAATGACACCAACCGCAAGCTAATTCGATGCGAGTACATGGAGTTACCCATGTACTTGCGAAATCAGTAGGCTGCTCCGCGTCTCCGCCTCTTCAGGCCGTACTGGTCAGGGGCTCGGCAGTTGCGTTCAGGGCTTGCGTGGGTGCCGCTCGGGTTTTGGACGTACCCGACGAGCTATCCATGTGCCTGCGAAATCAGTCGGCCGGTTCTCGCAGAAGATCCACCTGGTCGGCGTCCTCGTTGGATCCAGCCGATGCTTGGGCCACGTCGGGACCTGGGGATCGGAGCCGGTCGGGTCGCGGGGTGATCCGACCGGCGTCCTGGGTCGTCAGCCGCGGGCGGCTTTGAGCAGGTCTTCGCGGGTGGTGAACTTGACCCGCGGGCGGCCCGCGGACTTGCCCGCGGACTTTTCCGCCTGGTCGATCGCTCGCCAGCCCGCCCGGTCCACCAAGTCGGCCTGGCGCTCGGCGAGCAGCGCCTTCAGCGCGGCGCGGTCGGCCTGCGGCGCTGCGAGTTTGCCCGCGGTGAAATCGGCGAGCAGCAGCTCCACCGTCTCCTCGGAGTCGGTTCGGTTGGAACCGATGACGCCGCGTGGTCCCCGCTTGATCCATCCGCTGACGTACACGCCGCTCAGCAGCGTCCCGTCGTCGCCGACGACCCGGCCGTGCTCGTTCGGCACGACGCCGCGCCGCTCGTCGAACGGCAGCTCGCCGATCCGCTCGCCGCGGTAGCCGATCGAGCGCAGCACCAGCGAAGTCTCGATGCTCTCGGTGCGGTCGGTCGGGCGCGCCACGAGCTGACCGTTGTCGTCGAACAACTCGTTGTGCACGATCTCGATGGACTCCACCCGATCGGTGCCGGTCAGCGCGGTGGGCGAGGTCAGATAGCGGAAGACGATCCGCTTGTTGCCCTCGGCCCTGCGCCCGCCCGCGTACTCCTTGGCCAGGGTGTACTTCAAGGCCAGCGACGGCTCCACCTGCGGGTCGTCCACGAGCGCCTGGCTGGCGTGGTCGAGTTCCAGGTCGGCCTCCTCCACGACGACGTCGACGCCCTTCAGATGCGCGAGCGCGAGGAACTCCGGCGAGGTGTAGGCCGCCTGGAGCGGGCCGCGCCTGCCGAGCACGACGACCTCACGGATATTGCTCTGTCGCAGGGCATCCAGCGCGTGATCGGCGATGTCGGTCTTGGCGAGTTCGTCCGGATCGACGGTCAGCACGCGCGCCACGTCCAAGGCGACGTTGCCGTTGCCGACGATCACCGCGCGCTCACCGGACAGATCGAAGGTCCGGTCGGCGTAGTCGGGATGGCCGTTGTACCAGGCGACGAACTCGGTGGCGGAGTGGCTGCCCGGCAGGTCCTCGCCCGGGACGCCCATCTTGCGATCGCTCGAGGCGCCGACCGCGTAGATCACGGCGTGGTGGTGGCGCAGCAGTTCCTCGTGCGAGATGTGCGTGCCCACTTCGACGTTCAGGTAGTACTGCAGGGTCTCGCGGCGGAACGCGGACTCGAACATGCCCGAGACCGTCTTGGTGCCCGGATGGTCGGGCGCGACGCCCGCACGCACCAGACCCCACGGGGTGGGCAGCCGGTCGAACATCTCGACTTCCACGTCGGCCCTGCGCAACAGTTCGTCCGCCGCGTAGCAGGCCGCGGGCCCGGCGCCGACGATCGCGACGCGCAGGGTGCCCAGCTCCTTCGGCGGACGCGAGGGCGTGACGATCGGATCGAAGTTGGATTCCAGCGGATGCCGTTGGAAATAGGCGGCATTGATGTCGCGGAATCGCGCCAGCGAAGCGGTCAGGTCGTCCTCGGAGAAGATGGCCTCCACCGGGCACGCGTCGACACAGGCGCCGCAGTCGATACAGGTGTCGGGATCGATGTAGAGCATCTCGGTCGTCGCGAACTCCGGCTGGTCCGGAGTGGGACGGATGCAGTCGACCGGGCACTCGGAGACGCAGCTGGCGTCGTTGCAACAACGCTGCGTGATTACGTAGGCCATATTGTGCTGATCCTCGAAGAAGTACGTGGGCTGTGGCCACCCAGGGGTTGTGGTGGACAGATGAGCGGCGTCCGTCACGTCCGCCGCGAGGGTCGCCCGCGGGAGCACGTGATGTGATGCCGCTTTCAGTTTGCCTCGAGTGTGGTCGGGACCTCTCGCCCGGAGGGCTTACCGTATCTCCATGGCGCGGACTCTGATCCTCATGCGGCACGGCAAATCGGCCTATCCGGACGGCGTCGACGACCACGAGCGACCGCTGGCGCCGCGAGGCAGGCGCGAGGCCGGACTCGCGGGTGAGTGGCTGCGCGCGACCCAGCCGCCGATCGATGCCGTGCACTGTTCCACGGCCACCCGCACCAGGCAGACGCTGTCCGCGACCGGCATCACCGCGCCGGTGGTCTTCGAACCGGGGATCTACGAGGCCACGCCGGAAACGCTGATCGAGCTGGTCCGCCTCAGCGCCGACGACGTGGCGACACTGCTGGTGGTCGGCCACGCGCCGGGCATGCCGTGGACGGCTTGGGAGCTGGCGAGCAATCGCGACAGCGCCCCCGCGGTCGAACTCAGCCGGAAGTTTCCGACTTCGGCGCTCGCGGTACTGCGCTTCGACCGCGACTGGGCGGACGTCGATCCGGGTACCGGAGAGCTGGTGCAATTCCACATCCCGCGCTGACCGCACGCGATCCGGACGCGCGGTCAGCGCAGTAATCTGCCGCCGACCACGACGACCGCGCCGAGCACGAGCAGCAGCGCGAACGCGGCGAGTCCCCCGAACAACCACCACACCACGCCGAGCGCGAGCGCGAACGGCGCGACCGCTATCGCGGTGATCACCGGGCTTTCCTTGACCGTCGCCCAGGCCGAACGAGCCCTGATCCGGTCGATGTCCTTTCCAGGCATGTGCCCAGGGTAGGCCGGAATCCGGGACTTTGTCGGTGCACGATGGAATGCTCGCCGGATGGATTGGAAAATCGAACTCGTCGCCATTCCGGTGACCGATGTCGACCGCGCCAAGGACTTCTACACCAAGATCGGCTTCAACGCCGACCACGATCACCGGGTGAACGAGAACCTGCGCTTCGTTCAACTGACCCCGCCCGGTTCCGGATGCTCGATCTGTCTCGGTGAGGGCATCACCGACGCGGAACCCGGCAGCGTCCGAGGCATGCAGATCGTGGTCGCCAGCGCCGACGACGCCTACCAGCAGTTGATCGCCGCCGGTGTGGACGCCGCCCCGGTCGAGGACCTCGCCTGGGGGCGGTTCACCTACTTCGCTGATCCGGACGGCAACAAATGGGCCGTCCAGCAGCTGCCCGATTACAGCAGCTGACCGACGCGCGTCAGTCCGCCCGGAGCACCCCCGCCCGGGCGGCCAGCGCCGCCGTACGCGCCGCGCGCTCGGCCACCGCGTCGTCGACCGGCTCGCCGGTGACGAGCATGCGGTAGTAGATCGGAGCGGCTGCCAACCGGATCACCTCCGCCGGATCGGTGTCGGGGTGCACCTCACCGCGTTCGAGCGCGCGCCGCACGATGACGACCACCTCCGCGAAGCGGTTCTCGAACAGCAGGGAGAACGTGGCGCGAGCGGACGGATCCCTGGTCGCGGCCACCACCATCGCGTACAGCCAGTGCTCCGCCACCGGATTCCGATACACCTCGACCACGGCGCGGGCGAAGTCGATGAGATCGCGTTCGAAGTCCCCGGTGTCCGGCGTGACGATGCCCGTGCCGACATCCATCCCGGCCTCGAGGATCACGCGATCCAGGCCGCCCCAGCGCCGGTACAAGGTGGACACCGCGACGCCGGCTCGCGCGGCGATCTTCTCCAGACTTGTTCCCGCGTAGCCATTCTCGACCAGTTCCGTCAGCGTCGCCGCGAGCACGGCCCGCTTCGTGCGCGCCGTCCTTCCGCCCGGGCGGACCGCACCGGGCCTGATCTCCTCTGCCATCGAACAGCTTTCCCTTGCGTCGATCCGTCAGCCCTGCCACGATCTTAATGCAAACTTCTTCTCGTTTAGGTGGTCCTGTGAACATCGCCAAGGTCTCGCACCGGTTCGTCGAGGTCGACGGCGTGCGCGTCTTCTATCGCACGGCCGGACCGGCCGACGCGCCCACGCTTCTCCTGCTGCACGGATTCCCATCCGCTTCCCACCAGTTCCGCAGGCTCATCGACGCGCTCGGCGACCGCTACCACGTGGTCGCGCCGGACTACCCGGGCTTCGGACACACGGAGGCGCCCGCCGACTTCCCCTATTCGTTCGACTCGCTCGCCGACGTCCTGGAGGGTTTCGTCGAGGCGCTCGGCCTGACCCGGTTCGTCATGTACGTCTTCGACTTCGGCGGCCCGGTCGGGTTCCGGCTGGCCACCAGGCAACCGGACCGCATCGCGGGCTTGGTGATCCAGAACGCCAACGCCTACGCCGAAGGGTTGTCCGAACTGGCGCGCCAGACCGTCGCCAACCGGCCGGGCGTGCCCGGCGCCGAGGACAACATCCGGCAGATCCTCACCCTGCCGGTGACCCAGAGCCAATACCTGGGCGGCACCACCGATTCCGAACTCGTCGCACCCGACGGATGGGTGCTCGACCAGTACTTCCTGGACCGCCCCGAGCGGCAGCGGGCACAGATCGCGCTCGGCTTGGACTACCACTCCAATGTCGAGCTCTACCCTGTTTGGCAGCGCTGGCTGCAGTCGCACCGCCCACCCACATTGATCGTCTGGGGAAGAAACGACGCCTTCTTTCCCGAGCCGGGCGCGCACGCCTACCTCCGCGACCTACCGGACGCCGATCTGCACGTTTTCGATACCGGCCATTTCGCGCTCGAGGAGTTCCTCCCGGAGATCGCCCCGCTGGTCGCCGACTTCGTCGACACCGTCGCGCGACAGGACGCGAAGCCGGTCTCGCGGTGACGGCGACAGCCGGGAGAAACAACCGGAGAATGGGTCTTGCTTGGAGTGCACTCCAGGTGATTAGCGTCGTCAGTGTTCAACGAGAAGGGCGAGTGCAGTGAACGAGCGTCAGCGAGTGAAGTCATGAGTGAAACCGCGTTTCCGGTGACCGCGAGTGACGACCGGGAGCTGCCGCGGTATTCGATCGGCGAGGTGTCCGAGCGATCGGGGCTGAGCCGGGATACGTTGCGCTGGTACGAACGGATCGGGCTGATGGACTACATCGGCCGGGACCACTCCGGCAAGCGCCGGTTCAGCGACCGGGATCTCGAATGGCTGGCGCTGATCGGGCGGCTGCGCACGACCGGCATGTCGGTGGCGGACATGGTTCGCTACGCCGAGCTGGTGCGGACGGGAGACGCCACGCTCCCCCAGCGGCTGGAGATGTTCCGGGACACCCGCGCCGAGGTACTCGCCAAGATCGATGAACTCCGTCAGACCCTGGCCGTGCTGGACCACAAGATCGCCCTGTACGAGGGCAAAGTCGAGACAGCTCCCCCGGCCATGGTCACCGCGCACGACAGCGAAGGAATCAAGCTATGACGAGCACGGACAGCCTGCCCACCACCACCCTGGGAACCAGCGGCATCGAGGTGGGGACGCAGGGTCTGGGCTGCATGGGCATGAGCGAGTTCTACGGGCCCAGCGATCTCACCGAATCAAGGGCGACCCTGGATCGGGCGCTGGAACTGGGTGTCACTCTGTTCGACACCGCCGATGTCTACGGCTCCGGGCACAACGAGGAATTCCTCAGCGATTTCTTCGGCGCCGAGCGCGACCGGCTGGTGATCGCCACCAAGTTCGGCATCGTCCGCAAGGCCGACGACCCGGCCTTCCGAGGGTTCGACAACTCCCCCGCCTACATCCGCGCCGCGGTGGAGGGCAGCCTGCGCAGGCTGCGGGTCGACACCATCGATCTGTACTACATGCACCGCAAGGACCCCGCCGTGCCGATCGAGGACACGGTCGGCACGATGGCGGAATTGGTGCGGGAGGGCAAGGTGCGCGCGCTCGGATTGTCCGAGGTGACGGGCGCCGAACTCCGGGCGGCGCACGCGGTGCACCCGATCGCGGCCGTGCAGTCGGAATGGTCGCTGTTCTCCCGGGACGTCGAACGCACCGTGGTGCCCGCCGCGGCGGAGCTGGGTGTGACCTTCGTGCCGTACTCGCCGCTTGGTCGCGGCTTCCTGACCGGATCGTTCACCGGCACCTCCGACAGGAGCGATTTCCGTTCCACGATGCCGCGCTTCACCGGCGAGAACGCGGCGCGCAATGCCGAACTGCTCGACCCGCTGCGGGCCATCGCCGAGGCACGCGGCATCACCCTGGCGCAGGTGGCCCTGGCCTGGGTGCACGCACAGGCCGCTGTGCGCGGCCTCGCAGTGGTCCCGATCCCCGGCACGCGCAGCCGCACCCGGCTCGCCGACAACGTGGCCGCCGCGACCATTTCGCTCACCGCCGACGAACTGGCGACACTGGAGCCGATCGCGAGCCGGGTGACCGGCACCCGGTACGCGGACATGTCGTTCACGTCGGCGGGCCGCGAATAACCCACCACGAGATCAGGAGACGCTCATGTCGACGTTGACGCTCAACGTCCGCTTCACCGCCAAGCCGGGTCGCGAGGCGGAGTTGAAGGACCTGTTGCAAGGCATGATCCAACCGACGCTCGCCGAGGACGGTTGCGTCCGATACGAGCTCTACCTGCATCCCACCGACCAGAGCCGGATGGTGCTGCTCGAGGAGTGGGCCGACGAGGACGCCTTGGCCGCGCACTTCCAGACGCCACACCTGAAGGCCCTGGCGACGGCGTTGCAGGACGTCCTGGTCGAACCGTTCCAGCTGCGACGGTTCACCGAGATCGGATGAGCGCGGCGGTGGTCCGGGGTCGCGTGCGGGCCCGGCCCACCACGGACTCCTTCCCTACCACACGCTTCCCCGGACCGAAGTCCGTTTCTCCGGCGGCGCGGTCTGCGCCGTTCACCGGCGGCCGCTAACATCCCATGAATATGAGCCCCGAAGCCCCGCGAGATCGCGTCTGGATCGACAAACGGACGCCCACCGCGTTCCGCGCACTGAACGGCGTCGCGAGCGAGGTCAGGGCCGCCGCCGCGGCCGTGGGGCTGGATCGCCGGATCATCGAACTGATCAATCTGCGCGTCTCCCAGATCAACGGTTGTGCGTACTGCCTCGACGTGCACTACCGGGCGGCCTTGGCGGCCGGGGCTACCGAGCAGGAGATCGCGGTGCTGCCCGGCTGGCGGCGCGGCGGCACGTACCCGCCCTTCGAGCAGGCCGTGCTCGCGATCGCGGAAGTGACGGCGACGCTCCCGGACGAGCACGTCATCGAGCGTGAGTACGCTTTTGCTCGCCGGTATCTGACGGATGACCAGCTGTCCGTCGTCATCTGGGTGGCCACCACGATCGGCGCGTTCAACCGGGTCTCGATTCTCAGCAGGCATCCGGTTCGCGCACGGAAGGAGAAGGGAACCATGACCGAATCGGCTTCGGAGTCCAAGGTCGTCCGCAACGACGAGCGGCATCGCTACGAGGTGTTCTACGGCGGGGAGCTGGCCGGCTTCGCCGACTACGAGGAACGCGACGACGAGACGGTGTTCACGCACACCGAGGTCGACGGCGCGTTCTCCGGGAAGGGCCTCGGCTCGGTCCTGGCCAAGAGCGCGATCGAGGACGTCATCGAGCGGGGGCGGGTGATCCGGCCGGTGTGCCCGTTCATCAAGGCGTACCTGGACAAGCACCCCGACTACGACAAGCACGTGATCGGCAAGGGCGTCGATCGATGAGTGACCTGGATCCGCGCCCGGCTGAGACGCTGTGTGAACCCGCGCCCGGCCCCGGCCCGGTCGCGGAGCGTTATCCGGCCCGCGAGGTGCCACTCGGCGGCGTGCGCGGTGTGTACGTCGAACGGGTGCTGCCCCAGCGCGACCTGCCCACCGTCGGCGCGTGGTGTTTCCTCGACCACTTCGGCTCGCCGACGGTCACCAAGACCGGCGCGCCGCCGGACATCGATCCGCATCCGCACATCGGCCTGCAAACGGTGACCTGGCCGTTCGAAGGCCGTATCCGGCACCGCGACTCGGTCGGGTCGGACGTGGAGATCGAACCCGGTCAGCTGAACCTGATGACGTCCGGGCGCGGCATCGCCCATTCCGAGTACGCCGTGCCCGGCGCGCCCGCCGGACACGGCTTGCAGCTGTGGATCGCCCTGCCGGGCCACCGCACCGGCATCGCGCCGCATTTCGAGCAGCATCGCGAACTGCCGGTCGTCGAAGCGCCCGGCCTGCGAGCGATCGTGCTGATCGGGTCGCTGGCCGGGAAGACCTCGCCCGCCATCGCCTACACACCCATCGTCGGCGCCGATGTGCGGCTCGAGCCGGGAGCCGATGTCGCTCTCCCGCTCGACCCTCGTTTCGAGCACGCTGTGCTGGTGATCGAGGGCGAGGTGACCGTCGCGGGCGACGAACTCGCGGCTGGACCGCTGCTGTACCTGGGCACCGGCCGTGACGAACTCCAGCTCACCAGTTCCGGCGGCGCGCACGTCGCGCTGATCGGCGGGGAGCCGTTCGGCGAGGAACTGGTGATGTGGTGGAACTTCGTCGGCCGCAGCCACGAGGACATCGTCGCCGCCCGCGCCGATTGGGAGAATCACGACGTCAGCCGGTTCGCCGACATCGCGGGCCACACCCCGGGGCAGCGCATTCCCGCGCCGCCCCTGCCCGGACTGCATCTGAAGCCGCGCAAGCGCCGGATCGGCCCGGCCAGGGACTGAACCGCGCCGCGATCTCATCCGGCTCCGCCCGGCGGCCCCGCTGTTGTCAGCACCGCCACCTGTTGAGGATTGCCGCCGCCACCGTCCCGAGCCGGACGGCCGTTCGCGTCCGTAGACGCGCCTGGATCGGCCGCCGATTCCCCTGACACGAGACGGCGCACCCCACGCTTCGGCTCCGCTCACGCGACCGAAGCCGAAGCGTACGGTCTCAGCCTCGGGCGAGCAGTGCGTCCAGTGCGCGGTAGCTCTCGTTGAGCCCGGACTCCATGCCCGACTGGAGCATCCCGTCCCGTTCCTGCGACGTGTGGAACTGGCTGTCGGTGACCACCTTGGTGCGGCCGTCGCCGAGATCGATGAAGCTGACGCTGTCGATGGCCACGTGGGCGGGCATACCGTCCCACTCGAAGGAGTACACGATGCGCTCCCGCGGGGTGATCTCGCGGAAGCGGCCCTCGAAGCCGTGCGTCTCCCCCTCGGCGTGCTCGATGAAACGCCAGTGCCCGCCGGCACGAAACTCCCAGCGCTCGATGTCGAGCCGGTTGCCGCGACCCCACCACTGGGCGAGCTGTTCGATCCTGCTGTAGGCGGCCCACACCCGCTCGCGCGGGGCGTCGAAGACCCGCTCGATGTGGATCGCGCGGTCGGTGTCGGCCGTGATGACAGCGTCGTTCGTGGTTGTGCTCATCGCTCCTGCTCCGTTCGTCCGAGGAATTCGCCGAGACGGTCCAGCCGCGCTTCCACCATCCGCCGGTAGCCCTGCATCCAGGCCACTTCGCGGTCGAAGACGTTCTCGGCGAGGCGGCAGTACCGCACCCGGCCGCGCTTCTCCGTCACCACCATGCCCGCCGCCTCCAGCAACTGGACGTGCTTCTTGATGCCGGTGAGCGTCATCTCGAAGCGCTCCGCCAGTTCGCTGACGGTCGCGGGCCCACTGCCGAGGCGTTCGAGGATGCCACGCCGAGTGGGATCCGCGAGCGCTCCGAAGGAGGCGTCCAAGAAGTCATACTGAACCATCTAGTTCAGTGTTGCGCAGCATGGCGCGGACGTCAAGAGGGAATCGCATCGCCCGGATCCGGCAACTCGACCGACGGTCGGCCGAGAAACCACGACCCGGCGGCCGACCCGACGACGCCGGGGCCGAAGCCCGCCCCGGCGACCGATTCCCGCTTTACAGGCACTCGCCGGCGAAGTGCGACAGATACTTTCGCCGCCGCAATCGGTGATGAACTGTCGCTCAACCCTTCTGATCGAGCCCGTCGAGCGGTATCTTGTCCGGACGAACCGGACACGGGGCGGGACACGGAAAGAGCACGATGAGGATCATCCAATTCACCGCGACCACTCTGGTTGCGCTGGCGGCCACCGCACTCACCACGAGCGCCGCGCACGCGCAGCCCGCGCCCGCCGACGCGCCGCTCGACCTGCACGGCACGTTCCACCAGGTCGCCTACGAGGTCGCCGCCAGCGAGGATCGCCGTGCTGCGGTGGCGACCCTCCAGGACGGAACGTTCGAGCTGACCCACGACGACCGGGTGGTGACGGTCGCCGATCGCGACGGCCAGATCGTCGCCGCGCTGCCGATGACGCTGCGCATCGGGGACCAGCGCGTGTCCCTGCGGCCCGTACTCGAGGACGCGGGACATCGGCTCACCGTCGCGCCGATCGCCATGGCCGACGCGCCGCTGCGCGACGTCAGCGCCCAGGAGCGGTTCTACGCCGAGGCCGAGAAGGTCATGCCGACCATCCTGGCGGGCGCGGGGATCGGCGCCGCCATCGGCTTCATCGTCGGATTCCCGCTCGGCCTGTTCGTGATCGACTTCATCACGGTGCCCGTCGCCGCGGTCGCGGGCGCCGCGATCGGCGCGATGGCCGGGTACGTCATCGGCGGTGGACAGCCCGCCGTCGACGCGGCGCTCGAGTACGTCACCGCGCCCTAGTCGAGCCGGTCGACGGGCGTCAACTGCTGCGTGCCGATCACCCGCAGCAGGTCCAGCTTCTCGGCCGCGTCCGTGCCGGGGCGCGGGAGGTAGACCAGCAGGCGCTGGGCGGAGTTGGGTGTGAGCAGCGTTTCGCAGACCATGTCGATCAGCCCGACCTGCGGATGCAAGATGCGCTTGATATCCGAAAGCCGCACGGCTACTTCGTGTTCGTTCCAGAGCCGGTCGAACTCGACGCTCGCGGAGCGTAGTCGCGCGACGAACTCGATCACGTCCGAATCGGCCGCCCGGCGCGCGGCCGTGGCACGCAGATCCGCGACGTGATGGCGGCTGAGCCGGTCCCAATCCTCCTCCGGGAAGGTCGCGCGCGCGGACGTGTCGGTGAACCAGCGGTAGGCGTAGTACCGGTCCCAGCCGCGCCGTTCGCCGTGATCGCCGACCAGCAAGGTGTGCATCCGGTTCTGCACGAGCACCTCGCCGAGATCGGTGACGACCGTGGCCGCGGTGTCGTCGAGCTTGGCGAGCAAGTGCATCAGGCCGGGGCCCACGTGCTTGTCGGTCGTCTCGCGGCCCGGCGGGGCGTGGTCGCACAGATGGTAGAGGTGGTCGCGTTCGTCGTTGTCGAAACGCAGGGCGCGCGCGAGCGACGCGAGCACCTGGGTGGACGGACGCGGACCGCGTGACTGCTCGAGCCGGGTGTAGTAGTCGGTCGAGATGCCCGCGAGCAGGGCGACCTCGTCGCGGCGCAGCCCCGGCGTGCGCCGCCGGATGCCGGGCGGCAATCCCACGTCGGCGGGCGTGAGCTGCTCCCGGCGACGGCGCAGGAAGTCGGCGAGTTCGGGGCGGTCCATGGTTTTCACTGTCCCCCGAAACGGCGTGCTCAGCCAGGGATCGCCGCTCCCCCGATAAACGATCTCTCCCGCGGCGGTCCCGCACGGTTCAGGCTGGTCCCATGACGACAACGAAGATCGACGAAGTGCGGCTGGGAGCCACCGGTCCGACCGTCAGCCGGATCGGCCTCGGCGCTATGAGCATGTCCGGCGCGTACGGCACGACCGACGACGCCGAATCGACCGCGACCATCCATGCGGCGCTGGACTCCGGCGTCAACCTCATCGACACCGGCGATTTCTACGGCGCGGGCCACAACGAGATGCTGATCGGCAAGGCCATCGCCGAACGTCCTCGCGAGGACGTGGTGCTGAGCGTGAAGTTCGGCGCGCTGCGCGGCCCTGACGGCGGTTTCGTCGGCATGGACAACCGTCCCGCCGCGCTGCGCAATTTCCTGGCCTACAGCCTCCAGCGGCTCGGCGTCGACCACATCGACATCTACCGACCCGCCCGGCTGGATCCGGACGTGCCGATCGAGGACACCGTCGGCGCCATCGGCGAGCTGATCGAAGCCGGATACGTCCGCCATGTCGGCCTGTCCGAGGTCGGCCCGGAAACCATCCGGCGCGCGGCGGCCGTGCATCCCATCGTGGACTTGCAGATCGAGTATTCGCTGATCTCGCGGGGCATCGAGGAGCGCATCCTGCCCGTCTGCCGCGAGCTCGGCATCGGCGTCACGGCCTACGGCGTGCTCTCACGCGGTCTGCTCAGCGATGCGATCCAGCCCGGCGCCACCTTCGACTCGGCCGATTTCCGCGCGCACAGCCCACGCTTCCAGGGCGAGAACCTGGACCGGAATCTGGAGCTGGTCCGCGCGCTGAACGAGATCGCGGCGCGCAAGGACGCCTCGGTGGCGCAACTGGCCATCGCCTGGGCACTGACCCGCGGCGCGGACATCGTGCCGCTCATCGGCACCCGCCGACGCGGACGCTGGGCGGAAGCTGTTCGCGCCCTTGATCTTTCGCTAACCGACGAGGAGCTGTCCACCATCGAGTCGGCCGTGCCCGCAGACCGAGTCGCGGGGGAACGCTACGCCACGGCACAGATGGCGATGCTCGACAGCGAGCGGTGAGGTCACGTCCGGAGCGCGGCCGCGCCCCGGACCACCCGTGCCCGGACCCCCGATGCCGAAATCGACGGCAGCGGCACGGCGAGGGACGCGAGTCCCGACGGCCTCGCCGCGACAGCGGTCCGGGCGACCCCCACTATTCCGCTGTTCTCCATAAGAACCGGCGTGCGTGCGTCCGCGCGCCCGGCCCGCGGTGCCGGTCACTCACCGTGGAGCACGGTAGCTCCGAGCATCTCCGGGCGCGATCACGTCCGGCGCGGACGCAGCACGGCCGTGAACACCGCTGCGGCCACGGTCTTTCCGGTGGCGTCGGCGATATCCACCGGAACTTCGAGTTCGAGCGGCACCTTCGCCTCGATGTCCGCACGCATCTTCGCCAGCGTCTCGCCGGAGAACGCGGAAGTAGCTCGGAACGGCCCCGCTTCCCCTTTCGCCCGGGCTTTGTACTCGATGCGCCCGTCCTTGGCGACGATGAACGTATCCCCCATCAGGTCCACGATTCCCGACACCGACGCGCCCATCGCGGCGGTCTCCGCCATCCCGAACAACACGGCGGCGTGCAGATCCCCGTTGTGGTTCAGGTGTTCCGCCCGCGGCACGACCGACACCACATTGCGCCCCGCCGCGAACTCCTCCCATTCCACCCCCGCGTACTGGATGAACCCCAGCTTCCGGAACCCGGCCACCACCAGATCCGCCAACGCCACGCCGTCCACCGCGACCTCCAGGAGCAGAACTGAAACCTGTTCTACTTTTACTGGCTTCCCCACCGGTTGTCCACCGCGCGCGAAACGAATCCGGCCCCCGCTCCAGAACGGAGCGGGGGCCGGATGCTTACGGCTGACGGATCAGCGGTAGTCGCTGAAGCCGTAGTCGTCGAGCGGAACCGCGGCGCCGGTGGTCTGACCGAAGCTGTCCGGGCTGTAGTAGGTGTCGTCGTAGGACGGCACCGCGTACGCGGCGGCACGGGCTTCCTCGGTCGGCTGCACCTGGATGTTGCGGTAGCGGTTGATACCGGTACCGGCCGGGATCAGCTTGCCGATGATCACGTTCTCCTTGAGGCCGATGAGCTTGTCGGAGCGGCAGTTGATCGCCGCGTCCGTCAGGACTCGGGTGGTCTCCTGGAAGGACGCCGCCGACAGCCACGAGTCGGTGGCCAGCGACGCCTTGGTGATACCCATCAGCACCGGGCGACCCGCCGCGGGCTCGGCGCCCTCGGCGACAACGCGACGGTTCGCGGCCTCGAACTCGGCGCGCTCGGTGAGCGAGCCGGGCAGGAACTCCGTGGCGCCCGAGTCGATGATCGTCACGCGACGCAGCATCTGGCGCACGATGACCTCGATGTGCTTGTCGTGGATCGACACACCCTGCGAGCGGTAGACCTCCTGGACCTCGTGGACCAGATGGACCTGAACCTGCCGGGGGCCCATGATGCGCAGCACCTCGTGCGGATCCGCCGCGCCTTCCAGCAGCTGCTGGCCGACCTCGACGTGGTCACCGTCGGAGAGCAGACGCTCGGTGCCGTCGTCGTGCTTGAACACACGCAGACGCTGCCGCTTCGAGAGCTTGTCGTAGACAACCTCTTCGCCACCGTCATCCGGGATGATGGTGATCTTGTAGAAGCGATCGTCGTCCTCCAGCCGCACGCGACCGGAGACCTCGGCGATGGGCGCCTTGCCCTTCGGCACGCGCGCCTCGAACAGCTCCTGCACACGAGGCAGACCGCCGGTGATGTCGTCACCCGCGACACCACCCTGGTGGAAGGTACGCATGGTCAGCTGGGTACCGGGCTCACCGATGGACTGCGCGGCGACGATACCGACGGCCTCACCGATGTCGACCAGCTTGCCGGTCGCCATCGAGCGGCCGTAGCAGGTCGCGCACACGCCGGTGCCGGTGGTGCAGGTCAGCACGGAGCGGACCTTCACCTCGGTGATACCCGCCTCGAGCAGCGCCTCCAGCGCCGGGTCGCCGAGGTCGGCGCCCTTGCCCACGATGACGTTGCCCTGCGCGTCGAGCGCGTCGGACGCGAGCGTGCGCGCATAGGTGGAGGTCTCCACGTGCGCGTCGCGGATGATCGAGCCGTCGAGCTGCTTCTCCGCGATCGGCACCACGATGCCGCGCTCGGTGCCACAGTCGTGCTCGCGCACGATGACGTCCTGCGAGACGTCCACCAGACGACGGGTCAGGTAACCCGAGTCGGCGGTGCGAAGCGCGGTGTCGGCCAGACCCTTACGAGCGCCGTGGGTGTTGATGAAGTACTCCAGAACCGTCAGGCCCTCACGGAAGGAGGACTTGATCGGCCGCGGGATGAACTCACCCTTCGGGTTCGTCACCAGGCCCTTCATACCGGCGAGGGTACGGGTCTGGGTGAAGTTACCCGTGGCGCCCGAGTCGACGATCGTGATGATCGGGTTGTCGGCCGGGTAGTGCGCGCGCAGCGCCTTACCGACCTCCTCGGTCGCCTCCTGCCAGATCTTGACCAGGGCGTTGTTGCGCTCCTGGTGATCGAGCGCACCACGCTGGTACTTCTTCTCGATCTGATCCGACTGCGCCTCGTAGCGCTCCATGATCTCGGCCTTCTCCGGCGGCACGAGCACGTCGGACATGGAGACCGTCACGCCGGAACGCGTGGCCCAGTAGAAGCCCGCGTCCTTGAGCTTGTCGACGGTCTGCGCGACCACGATCATCGGGTAACGCTCGGCGAGATCGTTGATGATCGTCGCCTGGCGCTTCTTGGGCATCTGCTCGTTGATGAACGCGTAGTCCACCGGCAGCAGCTCGTTGAACAGCACCCGGCCCAGCGTGGACTCGATGGTCCACGCGTCGCCGCGGCGCCAGCCCTCCGGGAACAGCTCGGCCTCGATCTCCTTCGGCGGACGCTGGTCGGTCAACCGGACCTTGATCAGCGAACGCACGGTGAGCTCACCGCGGTCCACCGCCATCTGCGCCTCGGCGGGCGAGGAGTACACGCCCTGCTCCGGACCGTCCTGAGTGGCCGGCTGGTAGGAACCCTTCGCGCCCTCTTCCAGACGGGTCAGGTAGTACAGGCCGGTCACCATGTCCAGACGCGGCATGGCCAGCGGGCGGCCCGAGGCGGGCGACAGGATGTTGTTCGACGACAGCATCAGCACGCGAGCCTCGGCCTGCGCCTCCGCCGACAGCGGCAGGTGCACGGCCATCTGGTCACCGTCGAAGTCGGCGTTGAACGCTTCACAGACCAGCGGGTGCAGCTGGATGGCCTTGCCTTCCACCAGCTGCGGCTCGAAGGCCTGGATACCGAGACGGTGCAGGGTGGGCGCGCGGTTGAGCAGCACGGGGTGTTCGGCGATGACCTCTTCGAGGACGTCCCACACCTGCGGCCGCTGCCGCTCCACCATCCGCTTGGCCGACTTGATGTTCTGCGCGTGGTTCAGGTCGACCAGGCGCTTCATCACGAACGGCTTGAACAGCTCCAGCGCCATCAGCTTGGGCAGACCGCACTGGTGCAGCTTCAGCTGCGGACCGACGACGATGACCGAACGGCCGGAGTAATCGACGCGCTTACCGAGCAGGTTCTGACGGAAGCGGCCCTGCTTGCCCTTGAGCAGATCGGACAGCGACTTGAGCGGACGGTTGCCCGGTCCGGTGACCGGACGGCCGCGGCGGCCGTTGTCGAACAGGGCGTCGACCGACTCCTGCAGCATCCGCTTCTCGTTGTTGACGATGATCTCGGGCGCGCCGAGGTCGATCAGTCGCTTGAGGCGGTTGTTGCGGTTGATCACGCGACGGTACAGGTCGTTCAGGTCGGAGGTGGCGAAGCGGCCACCGTCGAGCTGAACCATCGGGCGCAGCTCCGGCGGGATCACCGGAACGGCGTCGAGCACCATGCCCATCGGCGAGTTGCCGTTGGCCTGGAACGCCGCGACGACCTTGAGCCGCTTGAGCGCGCGCAGCTTCTTCTGGCCCTTGCCGGTGCGGATGGTCTCGCGCAGCGACTCGGCCTCGGCCTCGATGTCGAAGCTCTCCATCAGCTTCTGGATGGACTCCGCGCCCATCGCGCCGGTGAAGTACTCGCCGTAGCGGTCGACCAGCTCGCGGTAGAGCACCTCGTCGACGATGAGCTGCTTGGGCGCCAGCTTGGTGAAGGTGTTCCAGATCTCCTCCAGCCGGTCCAGCTCACGCTGGGCACGGTCGCGGAGCTGGCGCATCTCCCGCTCGCCGCCGTCCTTGACCTTGCGGCGGACGTCGGACTTGGCGCCTTCGGCCTCCAGCTCGGCCAGGTCGGCCTCGAGCTTCTGAGCGCGGGCCTCGAGGTCGGCGTCGCGCTGGTCGGCGACCGCCTTCTTCTCGACCTCCATCTCGGCCTCGAGCGTGGACAGCTCGTTGTGCCGCAGCTCCTCGTCGACCGCCACGATGACGTAGGCGGCGAAGTAGATGATCTTTTCCAGATCCTTCGGCGCCAGGTCGAGCAGGTAGCCCAGGCGCGAGGGCACGCCCTTGAAGTACCAGATGTGGGTGACCGGAGCGGCCAGCTCGATGTGGCCCATGCGCTCGCGGCGCACCTTGGCGCGAGTCACCTCGACGCCACAGCGCTCACAGATGATGCCCTTGAAGCGGACGCGCTTGTACTTGCCGCAGTAGCACTCCCAGTCCCGGGTGGGACCGAAGATCTTCTCGCAGAACAGGCCGTCCTTCTCCGGCTTGAGCGTGCGGTAGTTGATGGTCTCCGGCTTCTTCACCTCGCCGTAGGACCACTGACGGATGTCTTCGGCGGTGGCCAGGCCGATCCGGAGTTCATCGAAGAAGTTGACGTCTAGCACGTAACTTCCTTTCCCCTGTGCGGGTCGAATTCGAGCAAAAGTTCACTAGTTGGGTAATCCGTTGCGGGAGGCCGGATGCCGTGACGGCATCCGGCCGACCGCCTAGTTCGCCAGATCGTCGACGGTCGCGGCTTCGTTCCTCGACAGGTTGATGCCGAGGTTCGCCGCAGCGCGCTCCAGGTCCTCGTCCTCGCCTTCGCGCAGCTCGATCGCGGCGCCGTCGGACGACAGCACTTCGACGTTGAGGCACAGCGACTGGAGTTCCTTGAGCAGGACCTTGAACGATTCCGGAATGCCCGGCTCCGGGATGTTCTCGCCCT
>NZ_JBFAXY010000024.1:0-133952 GCF_040681035.1 Nocardia sp. NPDC051911 | reverse complement strand
GCACCATCAGCAACCACATTCCGCAGTTCTACCGGAATACCCAGCACCCCAACACAATCGACACCCGCCCATCATCGAAAGTGGGACAGAGCCAATTTCTAGTAGTCCCATCACCGCAGGCGCTCACCACCGTCCTCGCGGCGGCGACGCGCGCAGAATTCCGCTACGTCGTCATCGCCAGACCCGAGGACACCACCCACCTCGACCGGATCGAGGGCATCACCGTCGTCACTCCCACCGATCTGCGGGGAGTCCTGAGCTGGCTCGAGTCGCTGCCCAGTGACCGGTCCGCACCCACCCCGGCCTCACTGGAGTCGCCCGGGATGCGCATCGCCCACAACCTCGGTCCTGGCCGGGTCCGCGGAATGCGGGCAGCCCTCAACGGTTCCGGCAGCGACGATCCCCCGGTCACCAGCTGCGGCCACGCCGATCAGAACGGGCCACACATCGAGTTCATCACAGACAACAGCTGACCAATCCCGCGCCCGTGTGGCGCCCGCTGTCGAGGAGACCAGCATGGGTTCGATCGGGTTCCAGGTGCCGGCGTCGGCCGACACCCACCGCTTCGTCCTGGACAACCTGCGCGAACACCTGCGAGATGGACACCGCATCGTGGCCCACTGCCGCACCGCACTCGGCACCGGCCGCCACGGCGGCTGGTCCTATGCCCTCTACGCCGCGATCGCCGACGCCACCACTACACCGGTGACAGTGTCGGCGCACGTGCTGCTCTACCTGCGCCACCACCGCGGCGGTGTGTCCGAGGTCGTCGTCAAGCACCTGCACGAGACCGAGGGACCCGTCGATCACCAGGGCGTCACCCGCCGGGTCCTGGATGCGCTCACACCCACTGAGCACCCCGACGCCTGCCGGTGGCGCGCCGAAGCGATCCGCCACCACCGCGCCCTCGCTGACGCCAGACGCCGCGCCCGCGACGCGGTCGGCGCGGTCATCCGGTTGGACCGCACCTATACCTACGGCCACGGCATCGGTGCCGTACGGCAGGTCGTCGTGTGCTCCCCGACCCTCTGGCGGCGCGCCGAGATCACCGACTCCGGGACCGTGACCGATAGTCCCCTGATGCGCGCCGCCCCAGGGTGGGCACTGCGTGAATTCGAGATCCTGCGCGCACCAGAGCAATCCGCGCCACACACCCCACGATCCTGAAACCCGCCGACGCCATCCCGGAACGCCACGGCCGCACCAGCGCCCCGGCGCGGCCCGGGGGCGGATCCGTTTCTACATCCATCCCTTTCGCCGAACCCCTGCCTGGGGTGCGGCGTCTTTCCTGTGTTCGGAGGTTGATGCTGTCATGGGCAGACTCACTCGTGCCGAGGCCACCGCGCATCGCGAAGCCCTCGGGTTGGCCGGTCTGCGCCGGGACCTGGACGAGGAGGAGAAACGCTTCGTTCTCACCCACTTCCAGGAATCGGCAAGCCATGGCCATCCGCTCGGGGGCGCGTTCTTCACCCCGCAAGATCTGGCCGACTGCATGTCCCTGGATGTGGTCGGCAACCGGGTGATCGACCTGTGCGCCGGGATCGGTGCGCTCGCCTTCGCCTGCCGCAACCTGCGCGAGCAGTCCAACGGGCTGCCCGCGCGGGAATTGGTGTGCGTCGAAGCCAATCCCGAGTTCGTGGCGGTCGGAATGAAGCTGGTCCCGGAAGCCACATGGGTGTGCGCCGACGTGTTCGGCATCGGGCGGCAGCGGTGGCGGTTGTTCGACACCGCGATCGCCAACCCGCCCTTCGGCAACCATACCCGTAGCGGCAACGCTCCCGGCTACCGCGGACCGCGCTTCGAGTACCACGTGATCGCCTTGGCCTCGCACCTGGCCCGCCACGGCGTTTTTCTGGTGCCGCAAACGTCGGCGCCTTTCCACTACAGCGGAGGCCAGGGGATGCTCGACGGGCAGGGTGACGCCGAATACAAGCGTTTTTCCTCCAGCACCGGCATCGCTTTGGAGCCGGGGTGCAGTGTCGACACCGCCTTCCACGACCCGTACTGGCATCAGCGTCCGGTCCGCACCGAGATCGTGCTCACCGAGTTCTCCGGCACCGCCCTCGCGCGTCGCCGCCGCGCCCGCGCCGGCGGTGCCGTTGCGCTGGCCGCGCCGTGGGATCGCCCCGCCCGTGCCAGCTGACCACGCCCGCCCATTCTTACTCGCCGTTCGGACAGGAGTCTGGATTCATCATGCCCACACCAGGTTTCAGCCTCAGCACCAACACCAACACCACCGACTACGGGGCCTCCTACACCCTGTTCGCCACCGATGAGGCACCCCTGACCGGGCAGGTGTTCACCGACATGGGCGAACATCCGGTGCTGGTCGACGGGATACCCGAACGCCGGTCGATGGTGATCGTGCGGTTCTTCGGTCTGCGCTCCCACGGTGAAGCGCTGGGCAACCCGCGGGTGCTGGCACGGTTCGTTCCCGGCGAGCCCGGACGCGGCGCCGCGGCGGCGGTGTGCCTGGGTGAGCCCGGCCGCCTGCACCTCGATCTCGGCCACCCACTCACCACCGCCGACCCCGACCTGCGTGAACTCGTGGCCGACACGGTCATCGAGATCACCGCCGAGTTCCTCACCGACGACCGCGCGGCACGGCACCGCCACCACTGCGCCGACCAGCGCCGCCAGGACGCCGCCACCGCGCTGGCAGCCATTGATGTTCTCCAGCAGCGCGGCTATCAGCGTCTGGCCGCCGCGCGCGCCGAGGCCGACGCCTCCTGGGCGCTCGTGCAGACCCTGCGCCAGCAGAGCTGACCACCGCGCGACCGCTGCCCACCGCATCGCAGCCCCGAGGAGATTCGACAGTGACCGACACCGACCTGGCTCTCACCCCTGCGGTGTTGTCCGACCTGCGTGCCGTACTGGCCTACGCACAGATCGGCGAAGAACGCGACTACGCCGAATGCGACCCGCAGGCCCGAGCCCATCACATTCTCCACCCGATCCGGCGCCTGTCGGCGTGGCTCGACGGCGCCGCGGCGGCGGAGAAGTCCTTCGCCTATATCCAACAGGGCGGCGCGAGCAACGAGTACTACCTCCACTCCTTCGACACCGCAGCCGAAGCCGAAGCCGGACGCCTGGACTGCGCCGGACCCGACGGGGGTTGCTTCAGCACCACCGCGATCGTGGCGATCCCCGCGCTCACCAGCGACCAACTCGACGCCGTCGAACAACTCATCCAGCACATCGACAACCTCGCCTACGCCGCAGCCGACGACGACAGGCTCGACCCTGCCTCCTGAGCCCTTCGGGCTCCCAGCACGCCTGAGCACGCCCAACGGCCCCGCGCCGACCGGTCCCCACGCTCCCAACCCTGCACACGCGACACCCGTCATCCCGGTGGGTGTCGCGTGTCGTATCCATCTGTCCGAGAAGGGAATCACTGAAATGTCGATCGCTTCGACTGTGCGTCACGCCGAGCTGGGCGACCTCGTCGCCCTGCTCAACGATCAGCAGGCCGCCAAACTCGACGTCCTGGCCCCCGCGTCGGCTCTGCGCGCCTGCGACGGATTGATCGAGCTGGCCGGGGTCGAGCCGGTACTCGATGACCGCGGTGTCACCCCCGTCGACGGCCTGTACCGCCCGACCGGCGCGGCCGACTCACACCTGGGGTCGAAGTTGAAGATCCCCGCCGGATACCTCAAGTCGCTGCGCGAGATCCAGCGCACCGATCTCTACGACGCCAACATCAACGGCCTGCTCCACGGACCACAGGACCCGCGCCTGCCCGGCGGGCCGGACGAGCGCTCGTTCCTGCTGCGGTTGTTCACCTCCGGCAAGCCGGATGAGCCGGGGGTGTTGCGGGCGGTGCTCTCGGACCGGTACGGGATCATCGACAACCTCGATGTGCTGACCGCCGTCCTCGACGGCATCCGCCTGGCCGATACCGATGTCACGGTGCGCTCGTGTGACCTGTCGGAGTCCTCGATGCACTGCAAGGTGTACTCGCCGAAGATCCGCGCGCTCGCCCCGACGTTCTTGGAGAACTATCGGACTCCGTTCGCCAATCCCGAGCTCGAGGCCGAGCGCCGGCGCGTGGCCGGGCAGATCGAGACCGGTCGCCGCCTGGCCGCACGGGAAGGCCGCGGCTACCGGCCCGGTAGCGAGCCGGTGGTGTTCGCGGGGTTGCGGTTCTCCAATTCCGAGATCGGCCACCACGCGGTCACGTTGAAACCGGAACTGGTGGTGGAAATCTGCGGCAACGGCTTGACGTTGCCGTTGTTCGCGTTCACCAAACGCCACGTCGGGGACCGCCTCGAGATCGGTGGCACCCGCAGCTGGTCGCAGGACACCCAGCGCAAACGTCTCGCGGTCATCACCGCCGAAACCCGCGACAAGGTCTCGGAATGGATGTCGCCGGAGTTCCTCACCGCCCGCATCGGTGAACTCGAGCGCCACGCCGGGACACCGGTTACCCAGCCCGAACGCACCCTCGAGGTCATGAGCAAGAAGCTCGGATTCACCGAGGACGAACGCTCGGGGATCCTGTCGCACTTCATCGCCGGGGGACAGCTGACCGCGGCCGGGATCGCCAACGCGGTCACCAGCTACTCCCAGACCATCCCCGACCCCGACCGCGCCGACGACCTCGACGACCTGGCCCTCACCGCGATGACCCTCGTCTGAACCCGCCGGACGCATCCGCGGTCACTCGATCCCTCCCCTCCCTGTCCCCGCCCCTGTCGAAGGAGTTGTGCCTCATGGCCGAGACCACCGTTCTGACCCGCGCCGAGTTCGACACCGCCGAGCACTTCGGTGCCGCCGGCGCGGTCACCGCGCTCGCCGACGAGACCGTGGCCCGATGGCGCGAGCAGTTCCCGGACTGGAAAGCCAAGCACTGGGGCTACACCGACCCCGAAGCCCCGCACAGTGCCCGGCACCTGCGCCCTATCAACGTCGCCCCCCGCACCAAGAAGTAACCCACGACCCCAAGCGAGCGCCACCACCGGTGCCCCCGTGCCCTGCCCTGTCACTTCCGGAAGGAACATCTGCGCCCGTGACGAAAAAGAAGCGAAAACTGGTCCTGCCCGCGAGCTTCGACGCCGTCGAGGACATCCTGGGCCTTGACGCCGAAGGCTGCATCGTCATCAGGTTCGGCACCGACCACACGACGGTGCTGACCCCCTGCTGTCACGCCAGCGGTAAAGGCAGCAGCGATTCGATCTCCGGGGTCGTGTGCCGAGCCTGCTACCGGGAAGTACTCCACAAACACGGCGGCATCGACGCGGAGATCGCGATTGCCCGCGACGACCTCGACATCGTCATCGACGGCGCACCCCCGCACCCCGCAGAACCCGACCGCGGGTAGCCGCCACCACCAACTCCATCCATCGAAGTCCCCTCCCAAGAGGCAGGGACCGGCCAGTCCAAAGCTGGCCGGTCCCTGCCTCTTTCACGATAGGAGCCCATCTCGATGCCCACCGACACCGACACGCCCACCACCGACCCCGGCCCCGACATCGACGAGCAGGCCCTCGCCATCCACCCGGTACCCGGTTCCGATCCCGCCAACACCGATACCGGCGGCTCGGACACCGGCGAGACCGACGCCGACAGCGCCGGGGAACCCGGTTCCCTCGACGGGTTGTGCACGGGCCCGACCGTGGATCCCGCCGTGCTCGAGATCGATGAGAACGTGCGCAAGACCTTCCGGCTCGAGGACCACCCGGACGTCACCGACTCCATCCGCGAACACGGAGTGCGGGACCCGATCTTGGTGATCCGGATGCCCGACGGGCGCCTGGTGGTGCGTGACGGGCAGGTCCGTACCCTGACCGCGCTGGCCTGCGAGCTGCCCGAGGTCCCGGTCTACATCCGCGATTTCGACCCCAGCGTGGACACCAGCGAGGCCGAGATCGAGCGCATCACCGAACAGATCACCCTCAACGACCGCCGAATCCCGCTCACCAACAGCGACCGCGCCGCCGGCATCGCGCAGATGCTCGACCTCGGCGCCTCGGTCACCCGCGTGGCCAAGGCGTTGCAGACCAAACGCGACGAGGTCAAACTCGTCGGCAAGGTCGGCACCTCGCCCACCGCACGCAATCTGATCGACGACGACCAGTACGACCTGGCCCACGCTGCGGTCATCGCCGAATACGAGAACGTCGGCGACTACGACGCGGTCCGCCGACTGCTCAACGTCCGCAGCGGTCTGTTCGACTTCGAGGCCAACCGGATCGCCGCCGACCGCACCGAACAACGCGCCTACCTCGCCAACGCGCTGCCCTACGCCCAGGCCGGGCTCGGGATCCTCACCGACTACCCCGACCTCGATCACACCGACACCGAGTTGCTGTGCGCGGCCGAGCTCGTCGACGCCGACGGCAACGCCATCGAGTTTGCCGACATCGCCGCGAACCCCAGGGCGTGGCTGGTGTGGATCGACGTCGACCAGGAACAGGTATGGGTCGAGGTCGGCACCGGCCATCTCGTCGATCCCGACACCGTGGACTGGGACACCCGCGACCAGCCCGACGCCGCACCCGCCGAGGGGCTGCGCCACGCCCGCGAGGTCGAACAGCGCGACCAGCTGCTGCCCGAGTACTTCCTGCCCCGCGAGCTCCTCGAAACGACCGGGTTGCGTGAACGCGTCGACACCGAACCCGACACCGAGGACGACCCCGATACCGGTGATGCCGGTGAGGGCGAGGACTCCGGCGAGCGCGGTAGCCGTTTCGGTCAGGTCGACGCCGAGCAGGTCGCGGCCGAGCGTCAGGCCGCCGCCGAAGCCGACGCAGAGGCCGCGGCGCAGGCGGCGGAGATCGAACGGGCCGCGCGGCGGCGGGTGCGTGAACTCAACAAGCTCGGGTTGGCCGCCAAAGCGACCCGTATCGAGTTCGTGACCCGGCTGCTGGCCCGTCGTACTCCGCCCGCGCAGGCCGCGGTGTTCCTGACCCGGTCGATGCTGGCCGACCCGGGGCTGATCAGCGAGTATCACGCCTTCGACTCCGCGCTGAAGCTGCTGGGCATCGAGGGCTACCGGTCCCGCCACGCCATGCTCGACACCCTTGAGACCATCAAACCCGCCCGTGCCCAGGTCGTCGCGCTGGCGTTGGTGCTGGGGGGCTACGAGCACCGCGCCGACAAGGACCTGTGGCGCTACGCCGACTCCGCGGTCCGGCGCTACCTGAGCTTCCTGCGCGAACTCGGCTACCCCCTCGTCCCCGTTGAACTCGCCGCCCTCGGCGAGATCAAAGCCATCGACATCGACATCGACAACCCCACCGCCACCGGTCAACCCGCCGACCCGGACGCGGCCTCCGCCGACGCCGACGAGCAGGACCTCCCCGCAGCGGCCTGACCGCCACGCCCCGCGGCTCCCGGTGCGCCCGAACCCCCCTTTCGGGCGCACCAGGGCCGCTTGCCGTCTTCGCGGCAAAGCTTCGAGGAGTCAGTTGTGCGCACCCCTGATGAACCCACCATCGATACCCTGGCCCGTACCGACACCGGATATCGCGCTCGCAGCCTGTGCCTGGTCGACCACCAACCCGCCGACATCACCGTCACCGTCGACGGCGACGGCCGCTTCCGTCACAGCGTGCGCGTCTTCGATCAGATGAGCTTGTCTTGGCATCTGCTCCTGCGCGCCGACCACCTCGACTACCCGCCCCTGCCCACCGATCCCGACCACCTCGACACCCTTGAGGCGGTGCGCGAGCGCATGCGGGTCCTCCACACGACCGCGGTGTGGATCGCCCGCACCGCCCGCCACGTCGGGCCACGCTGGTGAGCACCACCACGGCGCGGGCGCTGGACCCGCACGCGGTGGGCCTGGATCTGCGGGTGGTGGCTCTCGACATCGCGGCGCGCGGGTGGCCGGTGTTCCCGATCCGGCCCGGCGCGAAGAAGCCGCCGGTGTTCAAACGCTGGCCCGAGCACGCCTCCACCGACCCGGCCCGCATCCACCGGTGGTGGAACGAGGATCCGGCCCGAAACGTCGCGATCGCGACCGGCCCGGCCCGGTTGTGCGTGATCGACCTCGACCCCCGCCACATGACCCCGCCCGCTACCGGATTCGCTGACGCTCTCACCCGGCTCGCCACCCGCTTGACCGCGCCGGTGCCGGTGACGTGGACGGTGGCGACCCCGCACGGCTGGCACCTCTACTACCAGGCTCCCGAGACGCCGCGGTTGCCGTGCAGCGTCGGCCGTCTCGGGGACGGGATCGACACCCGTGGGCACGGCGGCTACGTCATCGCGCCCGGCTCCCGGACGCGTCACGGTGACTACATTGTCGCCGCCGATCATCCCGTCACCGAGCTACCTGCCGAGCTCGCCGTCGTGCTCACCCCGCCACCACCCGCACCCGCGTCGCGATTGCCTGCTGCCGCGACCCATCCCGATGCCTACCTCGCGGCCATCCTCGCCGGGGAAGCCCACCGCGTCGCCACCGCGCGAGTCCATCTGCGCAACCACACCCTGTTCCGCTCCGCGCTCGTGTTGGGACGGCTGGTGGCCGCCGACGAGATCAGCGAACACCACGCCCACGCCGTGCTCACCGACGCCGCCGCCGTGCACGTCGGGGTCGAAGGGTTCACCACCGGCGAAGCCGAACGCACCATCGCCAACGGCCTGCGTTACTCCCGCAGCCGTCCCCGTTACCTGCGGCGATGACCGCCGCCAGCCCTGGAAGGAGACCACCGGTGCCGGATCCGAGCGTGGAGGTCGTGGGGATTCCGTGACCCGTCCTCGCAGACCTGGGTGTCGGTGTATGTCGACGGCGTCGCGGTGGAGGGCCGGTCGGTGGTGATCGACGCCGGTCACGGCTGGGAATGGGACGACTGGCGCGAATTCCGTGACGCCACCCTGGCCGAGGCGAGCAGCCCGGCCTGCCGCGCGGAACTGATCGACGCCTTCGACGACCCGCCCGGCGGTGAATACGTGCTCGGCCGCGGCCGCACGCACTGGCTCGACGGGGTCGATCCCGAGGATCGACTCCCCTCCCGCTATCGGCTCACCGGACCGCGGGCGGTCGCGGTCACCGTGCCCGCCGCCACCGATATCGACGCCTTCGCGTTGACGTATCTGCGCGAGCACCTGCCCGAGGGGCACCGTCTGCTCCACCACGACCGCACCCCGGCCGTCGACGCGGTCGCGACCTGGGTCACGACGAGCTGGGAGACGGTGTTGACATCGGCGATCGCCGATGTCACCGGCGAGACCACCGCCCACCAGCTGCTCTACCGCGCCGCCCGCGGGACCGACACCGGCCGGGTTCGGGTCGAACTGGCCCACCGCCACGAAATCGAGGGCAGCGACTACTACCGCGGACTGGACCCGCGACTATTCACCCCGCTCACCCCCCGCCACCCGCAGCCGCGCGCGTCTGGCGGCACCTGGTCCAGCAATTCGCCGCACCACCGGCCACCAGCTCCACCGGGAAGGACACCTCACCACGATGACCTCGGCCCACTTGTGGTTCCGCCGCGCCGACGTACTCGACCTCGCCGAGCACGCCATGGCCGCCGCCGGCCACTCCCATCCGCCCTTCGACGAATCCGCCGTCGGGTCGCCGTCGCTGATCTGGGTCAAAGACGACGGGATCTACCTGGTCAGCAACGGCCTGCCCCACCAACCACCCACCGATACCGATCACCCGGACAGCAAGATGCATGTCGTCTACGCCCACGGCCACGGCCCCGGCACCCACTGGCATCACGGCCCGCCGCTGGGCGACGACTTCGTCGAATACCTGCCGCTGACCGCGCCCCTCGCCCAGGACGCAACGCCGTTGATCGACCTCCTGCGCGGCACCGACACCGACACCGCCGCCTGGCTCGTCATCACCGTGGAGCCGGACGCCGCCTACGTCGAACTCCGTGACACCGGACCCTCCTGAGATCTAGACATCGCGGAATACCACGCAGCGGGCGAGTCCGGCCAGTGTCCGCCCACCCGTGGCGGTTCGTCTCCTTCACCGCTGCCCCTCGACCACCCCGAGTCTGGAGTACCCGCATGCCCGATCGGACCCCGAATCCGTTGACCGTTGACCCGGCCTCGCGATCGCCGGTAGACGCCGTCGCCGCAGCCGGTGCGGGCCTGCGTCTCCAGTTCTGTCGCGGCGACGACGATCTCACCGCCCACCCTGCCGCCGACACCGATGCGACCGAGGTCCGGCTCTGGGGCGGCGAGTTGGTACTGGCTGCGGTCACCCACGATCCCGCCGGATGGGCCTACGCCGGAGGTGACTGCGGGCACCGGATCCCCGACGAGCACCTGCATGCCCGGTTCAGCGACTGGCGCCATGCCTTGCACGCCCTCACCGGCATCACCATTCCACCCGAATGAGGCCCCGCCACAGCCGAATCCGGTGAGCGGGCCTGTCCTCGGCACGCCGCTCAGTCCACCACTTTCGAGGAGGACGTCATGCATACAATCGCCACGGTCTCCGAACGCGGCTGCGAGCGTGGGCGATCCTGGCCCGCGCCGCACTCGACCCCACCAACGCCGCCCGCGCGCACGCGGCCACCCGATCGGCAGGAACGGACGTCGAGGATGCCGCCGAGGAGATCGGCTCGCTTGCGGCCGGACCCGGTTCGCGGGGGTCGGTGGCCGAGCTCGCCGCTCGCGATCTCGACCGGGCCGAGCGAGTCGGTGCGTGGTTGCTCACCCGCGACGACCCCGCCTGGACCGGACTGGGATTCAACGACTTGGATTCTCCCGGCGGACGGCACCTGGACGCGCCGGTGGCGGTCTGGGTGCGCGGCACCATCGAGGCGGTCTCGGTCCTGACCCGCGTTGGTGTCATCGGCACGCGAGCGGTCTCGCCGCGCGGTGCCCGCATCACCGGCGAGATCGCGGGCGCGTTGGCAGTGCGGGGTGTGCACATGGTCAGTGGTGGCGCCTATGGCGTGGATGTCCTGGCCCATCAGGCCGCGCTCGACCACGGCGTGCCGACCACGATCGTGTCCGCGGCCGGGATCGACCGCGTCTATCCCACCGCGCACGCCGAGGGGTTCGACGCAGTCGCCGAGACCGGCGCGATCGTCTCGGAATACCCGCCCGGTGAGGGGATCGACCGTTCGCGGTTGCTGGCCCGTAATCGCCTGGTCGTGGCGATGTCCCGGCAACTGGTGATCCCCGCGGCCGGACTGCGCTCGGGCACCCTGTCCACCGCGCGGTGGGCGCGGCGGCTGCACCGCCCGGTGCTGGCCGTGCCCGGCTCCGCCGCCACCTCGCGGGGCTGTCACCAACTGATCGGCGACGGCCACGCCCGCCCCGTGCACTCGGTCACCGACGTCCTCGCCGCGCTCGACGAGACCGCCGAACCCGAGCCCCGCCACCCGCTCGGCGACGACCCGCGTATCGACACCGGCCATCACCAGCTCGGTGGCCCACCCGCGCGCTGACCCGCGCGGGCCGGGGCTGGTTCACGCGTGGTCCTCGGTCCACGCGAATTCATCTGTCCCTGTTGATCATCGACTTGCGAGGAGAACTGTTATGGCCGGAGACACCGTCATCACCGTGATAGGGAATCTGACGGCGGACGTCGAGCTGAGATTTACGCCCGCGGGTGTCGCGGTCGCGAATTTCACCGTCGCGTCCACCCCGCGATATTTCGACCGCAACTCCAACCAGTGGAAGGACAGTGAAGCGCTGTTCCTGCGGTGCAGCCTCTGGCGAGAGGCCGCCGAGAACGCCGCGGAGTCGCTGATTATCTAGATCTCACCGCGCATAATCACGGTTTATCAGTGTGTTTCCGGCGTGGACATGTCCATGTCGAGAGGGTTAGATGCACCACTGCCTAGAGTCGAGTCGCTGTCGGCAAATCATCGGCAACTAGTAGAAGGAGTTGGTCATAGCTGGATAGACGATCGCCACTGCCATCAGGAAACCGACGTTTCGCAAAGCATCAGATCGTCGCGACTTTCACCTCATGGCTACGATGGAAAAAATTGCGAGAGCAACTACCGCACACAGTTGCGCCACGGCGGAAAAAAATAGAAGGCGATACTTTTTGCACGTGCCAGATCGCAAGGAGTCAATGGTGTCGGCATTCCAGCTGACGATATCTCTTCGATTGTACTCCTCATTGCGTTCCCAATTTTTTTTCTTTGAGAGTTTCCTCAACATCTCAATCTCGGTAACCCGAATTCGCCTAGACCATCCAGCACACACACCCAACAGAGCCGCGGACAGAAGTGACAACAGTGCAAATATAAGCGCAACTGCGGCCACCCCAGAAGGGGCGTAGTCCTTACCTTTCAATATGACAATAACTGCGAGAACGACTGTCGCCAACCCCGTTGATCCAGTCACTGTCGCGGCGGCGCGTGCATCTGCAGCGTTTCGACGCGCATACTCGTGGTCGAGCTCGCTCTGCACGAACTTCGCCCACTCAACGCCATTCTCGCCCATAGGATTCGTTCCCTATCCGAGCTCCTTCTCTGGACGTCGATGCAGCATACGGTCTGCAAGATCTTTTATGAAGCCCTTCGTGCGGTGGATCGTATCAGGCTTCCGTATAAGAGGTTGCCATTCCCCCTTCTTTGACTTCTTTGTATCACTCTTCTTATTGCCGCTCTTCTTTCCGGCATCCGAGGCTCGATTCATTTCTCCATCCCTGTCCGGAGGTTACATTTAACCACATCGTCTCACTGCCCGAAAGGCTTCCACAAGGGCATGCAATTGTGTCCGCATTGACACCCAATTAATATGGAAACGGCGCCATCCTGAAATCTCGCCGAAAATTAAACCTCCCAGAGGCATAGAACGTCACGGAAACGGTTACTATTTAGATCCCATGGGCCGGATCGCTGTGTAGCAGCGCGTTTTCGGTGTCGACATGTCTATGTCGAGCGGGTTCGACATCTCGGCGATCCGGGAGAGAGCCCTGTCAGCAAATCATTGGCGTCTTGCAGAAGGAGTTGGTCATGGCTGGAGAAACGGTCATTACTGTCATCGGGAACCTGACCGCTGACCCGGAGTTGAGGTTCACGCCATCAGGAGCGGCAGTAGCAAATTTCACCGTCGCCTCGACACCTCGGGTTTTCGATCGGAATGCGAACGAGTGGAAAGACGGCGACGCCCTGTTCTTGCGCTGCAACGTTTGGCGCGAGGCCGCGGAGAATGCAGCAGAGAGCCTGACCAGGGGCTCACGTGTCATAGTGAGTGGCCGATTGAAGCAGCGTTCGTATGAGACCCGCGAGGGCGAGAAGCGCACCGTCGTCGAACTCGATATCGACGAGATCGGTCCGTCCTTGCGCTATGCGACGGCGAAAGTTTCTCGGGTCAATCGCAACGGTCGCGGCACTGCGCCCGCTGCTGGCGGCGGATTCACCAGCACGGCTGGGAGCGACGATCCGTGGGGGTCTGCCGTTACCCGCGGAGATGGCGGGTTCGCTGGTGTGGGGGCAGGCTTCAACGGCGACGAACCCGGGTTCTGACGCTCTCGACGACGTCGCGCTCAGCTGGAAGGGCAACGGTCAGCGCGGCTGTGCGCGTTGTGTAGCGCGCGGATCTCGCCGTAGGCGACTTCGAGTTGTTCGGTGAGTTGGGTGATCTGCTGGCGTAGTTGCTTGTTGCGTTTGTCGGCTGCTTCCAGGCGCGTCCGCAATGATTCCACCGACGCTCGGTTCGTGTGACTGGAGGCTGTATCGCGTTGGCGGAGGGTGTCTATCGCGTCGACGAGGTCGGGTTGGGTGTAGAGCCACGATCGTGAGACACCGGCGGTCTTGGCGATGCCCGCGACGGTGGCCGCGCGGTCTTTGTGCCGGGCTGCCGAGGTGATCGCGGCTTCGGCGCGGCGCCGGGCGTCTTCGCGGCGGCGCTGGGTCGCTTCCAGGAGGTATCGGGTGTTGTCAGCCGGTGGCATCGAGGTCTTGGACCTTTCCTCCGGCCAGGATCTGGCCGGTCTCGACGGATTCGAGCGCGCCGATGATGGCGTCGAGCTTGTTCAGGGTCCGGGTGTTCTTCTCCGCCACCCTCGCCAGGCCCGCGGACTCGGCGTCGCTGATCATGCGGTGGGTGTCCTGGCGTTGGCGGCGGTGTTGATCGAGGAAGTCGGTGGTGGTGATAAAGAACCGGCAGTCCAGACACGGATTGGCGTATTCGCAGTCGGTTTGGACCGGTGCGCCGCAATAGCCGTTGGGCAGAGTGACTTTCGCGCGCACTATGCTCAGCTTCGCCCAGGCCGCCTCGGCGAGTGGATGATCGGCGGCGATCGTCGCCGGGCGCCCGTCGGCGTCGACTTTGACGGCTTTGAGCCAGTGCTCGCGCAGCGTGTCGTTGTGCAGTCGGGCATAGACCGCGGTCATGTCCGGTGACATGTGATCCAGCAGCGCCTGGACGACCGGCTGGGGGACCTCGGCGTTGATCAGCCTGGTGCCCAGTGTGTGTCGGAATTGATGGAAGGTCACCCGGACCGGCCGCTGATGTTCATCGACGAGCGCCAATTGTTGCAGCCAGCGATCCAGCTGGTCGCGTAGTCGAGTGCTACTGGCGTATCGGCTGCCGTCGATGTTGCTGTGGATCGCGGGGAACAACCACGGCGATCCGTCCGGGAACCGTTCGAGCACTGCCCGCTGCTGAGCAGCGATCTTGCCTGCCAGATCGTCGGAGAGAGGGAAGAACGCGGGCCGGTCGGCCATCTTGCGGTTGAGCCAGGCCAGGTAGGGGTTGGCGTCCTCGTCACGCACGACGCACTCGAACGGCAGAGTCCGCGCGTCCTTGAGCCGCAGTCCGCAGTTGATGAGGATCTCGATGATCAGGCGGCCGTCCGGCGACGGGAACTGCTCCAGAGACCGTGGGGACTCGATCTGGCGCATGATGTGTTCGGCGATGAAGCGCGGCTTGGGATGGGAACGTTCGGGCATGTCGTCGTGGATGAGCGCGTTGCGCGGCAACTCCAGCTGCCACTCGTGGCGGTGGACATCAGCGAGGAACCCGCTGATCGAGGCGATCATCGCGCCCCGGGTGACCGGATCGGGGACCTTGGTCTGCAACCAGGCCAGCCACCCCTCGAGGCGAGCGCGGGTCAACTCCGCCGGTGCCGCCCCCTCGCCGACCGCGTCGACGAGGTATTCCGACAGCAGTCGGCAGGCTCGCAGGTTGATCGCGACCGTCGAGGGATTCAGCTCACGAGTCAGTCGCCATCGGCACCAGCGCCGAACCAGTTCGTTGAGCCAGCCCAAAGTGATGCCGCCGAACCGCAGGCGCCGGACGTCGGCGGTGTTCAGTCCGAGGTGTTTGAGGTCCCATTGTTGGCGAGGGTATTGATCGGCCCACGGATCCGCCTCGATCAGCAACGCCCGCAACTCGAATCGGGTGTCCTTGATGAACGCCAGCGACAAGGTGTCGTAGTTCGCGGGCTTCGGGCGGCAGAACGCCTTCCACCGCGCATCGTCCCAATCCAGCAGACTGCGCACCCCGGCAGCGCGGATCCAGGTGAGCGCTTTGGTCACCACCCGCGGCGCGGTGTGCTGATGTCCCAACTCGTGACGACGTTGCAACCCGTAACCGACCTCCAGCCGCAGCGCCCCGCTCAGATCGTCCAGACGGACATGGGGATGACGGATCCGTTCGACGTGGACGAACCACTCCTGCAACGCCATCCGCCCGCTACGGCGCCAGCTCTCGTAGTGAGCGCGACACAGTTTCGTGCTCGGGCCGTCGGTTGTCAACAACTCGTGAAGGCTGACCCTCAGTCGAATTTTTGATTCTGACCCCCGGGGTCAATTTTGACGAGTTGGTAGGGGTCGGTTTTGGTGTGTTCAGTCGGTTGCGGCGCGGTTCTCTTTGGCGAGCAGGGCGCGGCGTTGGCGGGTGCGGTAGGAGTCGCCGGTGAGGGTGAGGACCTCGGCGTGGTGGACGAGGCGGTCGATCATGGCTGCGGCGACGACGTCGTCGGAGAAGGTTTCGCCCCAGCGCCCGAACGGCAGGTTCGAGGTGACCATGATCGAGCCCTGCTCGTAGCGGGAGGCGACCAGTTGGAAGAACAGGTTCGCCGCGTCTTGGTCGAAGGGGATGTAGCCGACCTCGTCGACGATGATCAGTTTGTAGCGGCGGATCTTCTTCAACTCCGCGTCCAACCGGCCGGCGTGGTGGGCGGTGGTCAAACGGGCGATCCAGTTGCTGGCGGTGTCGAACAGCACCGAATAGCCCGCGTGGGCGGCTTTGACGCCCAACCCGATCGCCAGGTGCGTTTTGCCGATCCCGGGCGGGCCGAGCAGGATCACGTTCTCGGCCTTCGGGACGAAGGTGCCTGTCGCCAAGTGCGCCAGCACGTCCCTGCGCAGCGACGGCAGGTGATCGAGGTTGAAGTCTTCAAGGGTCTTGACCTGGGGGAAGTGCGCGGTGCGGATCCGCATGATCGTGCCCTTGGACTCACGGTCGGCGACCTGGCGTTGCAGCAGCGCGGCCAAATACTCTTCGTGCGACCAGTTCTCGTCACGTGCTTGTGCTGCCAGCTCTTCCCAGCTGCGCCCGACGGTCGACATCTTCAGCACCCGGGTCAGGTAGGCCATCATCGACGGCAGTCCATCGGGTGGCTGGCCGACTGCGTTGGTGGCCGTCTTGGGTTTGGTCGCGGTCATCCGTGTCTCTCTTCTGTTGTCGGAACATGGAAATCGACGCCGAACAGGACGTCGTAGTCCGGCAACGCGCGCAGCGCGACCGGATGCCCATCGGAATGCCGCCGCGCTTGCTCCCGGCGGCGCCGGTCGGCGGCGAACCCGGCCCGCAGCTGCGCGGCCAGCGCCGCGTGATCAGGATCGGTGACCACCTCCTGCTTGGCCCACGATCGTTGATGCCGGGCCACGACCTGCCCATCGCACTGAACCGTGACCACGGTCGGGGAGGCGGTGACATCGACGAACCGGCCGATCAGCCGTGGATCGACGGAGTAATCGACGGTGTCGACGCGCACGTAGTAGTCGCGGGCCAGGCGGACTCGCTGACTCAATCCGACCGCTGGGCTGACCGGCGGCAACGCGATCATCGACAGGTAATCGGTCTCGAACAGATCGACCGGTCGGCCACCGATCGAACGGACTGTGCGCGTGTTGGCCCGCGTCAGCCAATCCGCGAGCTGGGTGTTGAAATCGGTGGGGTCGGTGAAGCTGCGGCCCGGCAGGAACGAGGTCTCGAGGAACCCGTTCATCCGCTCGACCATGCCCTTGTATTCCGGATCCCGGGGCGGGGCCAGCTGAATCCTCGTAGCGAGGGTCCCGGCGAACGCTGCCGCGGCCGCGGTCACCTTCCCGGTCCCACCGATCGCTGACTCCCGATCCCAGACGAGGGTCTTCGTCACTCTCCCCATCTGCGAGATCAGCTGCCACATCCCCGACAACAGATCCCCGCTCTGACGCGAGGCAGCATCACCGCCGCGGTGAACCGCGAAAACCCCAACGTCATCACCAGCACCGGAAACACACGCTCTTGGCCACGCCCGACCGGGATCCGCGGCTCGGGAAACCACAGATCACACTGCGTCACCGACCCCGGCTCATAACTCACCCGATCCACCGGGTCCACCCCGGCGTATTCCGGGCGGATCTCCCGCAACCGAATCCTCAACGGATTCAACGTGTATGGCCAGCCGATCCGCTCGGCGATCACCGACCCCGGCATCCGCGGATACTCCGCCAGCAACGCCCGGATCTGCGCCTCATACGCCTCCACCACCCGACCCCGCGGCTTGCGCTCGTACTTCGGCGGCCGATCCGACGCCAACGCCGAACGCACCGTATTCCGCGCCACCCCCAGCCGCCGCGCGATCTCCTTGATCGGCACCCCCTCCGCCCGATGCAACCGGCGGATCTCAGCCCAGTCCTCGATGGCAATCACCCCGCAAGCGTCAACCCCCACCAGGGGTCAATGTTCGGAAATCGCTGAGGGGTCAGTCTTCAGGAGTTACCGACATCGGTCCAGCGCTCGCAGTCCGGGAACCGGCAATCCGACTCCATCGACGCACGCGGCGGCGAGTAGAGCGTGCGCGCCACCCACGCCTCCACCTCGGGACGGCCGTAACGCATCCACGTCTCGGCATGACGATGGCACAACCCCTTCGACTTCGCCGCCCGGTTGCACTGACCGATCACGCAGTCCGCAACGGTCCGTCGCTTCCTGGTGGCGGAATCCTCAGCGATCGCCCATTCCTCGAGTTCGGGACTACCCTCACCCTTCCACCGCTGATAGTGGCCCTGACACAGTCGCCGGGAGGCATAACTCAGCGCGATGCCGCACGACGGGATCCGGCAGAAACCCTGCACGAAGACGCGACTGTCGGTCGGTGGATAGAACACCTCCCCGCGGAACAGTGGCTCCACCGTCTGCATCAGACGCTCCAACAACCCCGCCGCGCTATCTGTCTTCAGCGGTGCGCTCACCGTGTTCACCCTCGGTCTGTCCTTTTCGGCAACACGCCCGCCTCGATGAGGGCGTTGCGATGGTCTTCGGCGCTCAGATGCGAATACGTCGTCTGGGTGGTCTGCGAAGTCGAATGCCCCAACAACTCCGCCACGATCTCGATGCGGACCTTCGCCCGCAGCAACCGGGTCGCGTAGGTGTGGCGTGCGACGTGCGGGGTGAAGAAATCGATGCCCGACCCGGCGCGGAGCCGCCCCACCAACTTCGCGACATTGTCCTCGGTCATCGGCGCACCGATCGGCGGCCGGAACAGATTGACGAACACGTAATCGCTGTCCAGCGAACCGTATTCGACCTCCATGTACTCCGCGTAGAGATCGAACACCGCATCCGCCGCCGGCACGACCCGCGGTTTGAGCCCCTTCACGCGCGCCTCGTTGTCGTTGTCCTCACGGGCCACCACGTGCACCTCACCGGCACGCAGTTTCAGATCGTGATGCCGCAAACCCAGCGCCTCGCCCAGCCGCAGCCCCGTCTCGAACAACAACACGATCAAGAACCGGTCCCGCAACCGCCGACACGCATCCTGCACCGCGGCCTGCTGCTCGACGGTGACCGTCCTGGGAGGCGCGCGATGCACGCGGATCCGTATCGGGCTGAAGGAATCCGCGTGCGCGCCGCCACTTCGGGTGTGCGCGAGCAGCGGCACGTAACCGCCGGTGGGCCGCGGGCCCGAGAACTCTCCGAGCAGCGCGGGCACCGACACGTCACGCCGTGAATGAAACCGATAGAACGACGCCACCGCGGCCCGTTTGCGCACCAATGTCGTTCGCTCCACCGCCGAGGGTCCACCCGGTAGCACCAGTACCCCCGGCCTTCGAGCCTTCTTCGGCCGCTGTAGCCAGCTGAAGAACTCCGACAGCCGCTCCACACTCAGTTCCCGGTAGTCCCACCCACGCTGACCGAGCCAGACGAACAGATCCCGCAGATCGTAGGCGTACCCCTCCACCGTGTTCGGGGCCTTACCTCTCGCCACCAAATGCGACAGAAACTCCTCCACCGGCCACACCGGCAACCCGACCCCATCGACCACCGTGAACGAACGCCGCCCCGTATCCGACGCCCGCAACCGCTGCACCCGAAGCAGCAACCTTCACCCCTCCACCACAACGACACAACAAGACGAGGTGTCTGTGTAGCAGGAACAACCCACCAAATACAAACCGTACGGACGTTATGGACACCGGCAGACGAGGTCCGGTTAACGCTGACCCGGGGCGCACGCGTGATCGTCAGCGGCCGATTGAAGCAGCGGTCCTACCAGACCCGCGAGGGCGAGAAACGCACCGTCGTGGAGCTCGAGGTCGACGAGGTCGGTCCCTCGCTGCGCTACGCCACCGCCAAGGTCACCAAACGAAAGGCCAACCACACCAACGCAAACGATAGCAGCGATCGCTCCCGCGAGCTCGTCGGCGCGGCAACCGGCAGCCGCGGCGGTGACGACGATCCCTGGGCGACCACGAGTAGCGGATTCGGGGGAGGGTTCGGCGGCGGATTCGGCGGCGAGGAGCCCACGTTCTAGAAACGCCTCCTGCGCGATTGCACCTTCGGCCCGCTCGCGCCAGTGGCGATGCCCCGCGTGCCGGGGGGCGCGGATCGTGGCTACACCCGACACCCCGGTCGGGTGTAGCCACCACCTGTCTCATCCGCATCCGCGTGCCCCGTGGCGCTCACCGAGTGATCACGGGTCTTCTCGAATTCAGCGCGCCCGGCCCGCGGGCGCCGATCCCGTGTCGAAAGGCCGACCACCGCGTGAACGATCCCGAGAACTCGACCTACACCCGCGACCAGGGCGACTGGGAGCCGACCCGCTGGTACACCGTGCTCGGCCCCGACGGGCAGCTGTGGTGCGAGTCCAGCGACCGCGGCGAGGCCGTCGCGGCCATGCGCGCCGGTGATCGACTCATGCACACCTGGCACCGGATCTGCCGCGAGTCGCAGATGCGCGAAGAACAGCCCTGAACCGAACCCACCATCCCGACAGCGGTGGATCCACCCAAAGAGCGGGATCCTTCGCTACCTCACCGGACCAGGAGACCCCCTGATGAGCGAGCAAGTCCCTACCGAACCTCCCGCCGTCACCGCCGCGGCAGCGACGGCGGCGGCGTTGATCGCACTCGCCGAGCACGCGCCCTCGCGAGCGCGGGCCGCGATGGCCACGGCGCTCACCGAGCTGGCACCCGAGGACTGGGCGTGGCTGGGACTGCTCTACCGCGGCCACGCCCACTCACCGAATGCTGCCCTCTCCCGGGTCCTGGCCCTCGCCGCGGCCCGGCTCGGCAACCCCGACACCCGCCCTCTCGATCACTGGTCGCGCCCAGCCACCGGCGTCGAAGTCCTCGAGGTCCCGGTCGAGGTCGAGATCCGCGACTGGGTGCGCCGCCCGGTCCGCGAGGACTGCTACGACCTGCGGCTGCACGCCGAACCGAGCCCGGCCACCGAGGCGATGCGCACCACCAGCGAGGCGATCGCGGCCCGCGCCCGCCGCCGACCGGCCCGCCAACCCGGTTTCGAGACCGCCACCTCGGCGGGGACCGGTACCGGCGCGCACGCCCGATTGGTGGCCTGACCAGGGAGGGCTTTGCAGTGAGCGCCGACAACCCACGCGAGACGGCCACGATCCAGATCCGGTTCCTGCGCCACCTGCTCGACCGTCTCGACACCCTCGCCGGTGAAGCCAGCCCGTGGGAAGGGATCCGTCGCCTACGCACGGTCATCGCCCAACGCCTCACCGTCATCACCGACACCGAACCGGCCGAACCCGGAGCGGCCGACGGAGACGGCGGGCACGGTCGGCTCGCGCTGATCGTGGTCGAGTTGCACCGGCTGCGCCGCGCCGCGACCGCGGCCACGATCACCACCCACGGCGGGCACCGCCACCGTGTCCGCGTCCTGGCGGTCGGTCACCGCCACACCGTCGTCCACACCCACGGCGGCCTCGGGCTCGCTGCGGTGCTGGTGCCGCTGCGGTTCATCGAATCGGTGGTCCCGCTCGAACCCGCCGCGCGGCACTGACTTGTCCCCGCCACAACCGCCGACCGCCACACGCGAGGCCACCCACGACCACGCGCTCGCGAGACCGCACCCCTGAACCGGCTCGAACTCGCGCGCACTGTCGCCGGGCCTTCGCGCGCTGAGCGCACCGGCGCAGCGACAGACAGGAGGGCGCGATGCCCATCGACTCACCCAATTCTCCCGCGCCCGAGCACATCGCGGCCCCGCTGCTCGCCGCCCACCGTCCCGAAGTCGAATTCCTGAGCGGGATCGGCGGCAACCCCCGCATCGTCGACACCGGCGGAATCCCGATGTTCGCGTTCGTGGCCATCGAAGCCGAGGCCGGGCCGATCATCGACCCAACCGGCACCCTCTACGTCCTGATCACCAGCATCGACGCCGGACTCGCCTACCGGCGCAGCGACATCGACAGCTGGACCGTCGTCATCTACGACGCCGCAGAGTCCCACGACGAGGGAATCAGCGCCGCCGAGAACGCCACCAGCTTCACCACCGCCTGGCAACAGGCGTGGGCGGCCATCGACCGCCCCGACGACCCGCACACCTGACACCGACTCCCGGCATCCACGAAACCTGCGATCCGTCGGTACGCGAAGTTCGGTCACCGATAGCTCCAGGCCCGACATCGCGACCTGAAGCGGTGCTCGCCCGGGATTGTGTCGAAACCGGACGACGACACCGCGTTCCGCCTGCCCAACCGAGGCGGTGACCCGCGGCCTCTGTTGGCCGCGTGAGCGATCAGGGGTGGCGGTTGGTGAGGGCTGGTCGTCTGGCCGTCGGCCCCGCCTTTCTGAGTGCTACCAGGGCGTGAGCCCGCCACGCCTGCGGGCCCGCGCCCAGCCGTCACCGAATTCGCCCGGCGCGCCGCCTGTTCGGTATCCGGCGGCCCGGTGGTGTGCGCAGCGAATTCGGCGCCGACCGTTGCGGCGCGTTCCCTCCGCCGTGTCGGGCTCCCACCCTGGTCGGCCGCACTCAGGCGGGTCAGACGACCAGCCGCCCAGCCCCGTGCCGGGGTTACGTACGCGTGTGCGTGCGTCCGGCACGGGGCCGAGCTGTTTTCCACGACAGAACAGGAACCCAGTGATGACCGCAACGTTGAACGCACCCGAGACCACCGACTCTGTCACCGAGACCGTTACCGATGTCGCCGACACCGTTTCCCCGTTCGCCGCCGCGCTCGGGGAGATCGAATTCCTCCTGAACACCGATCCCGACGCCGCGCGCGAACGCTTCACCGCCGTGCTGGCCCTGGCCTCCCCGGCCGAGCGTGCATTCCTCGACCGCGCTGCCGAGATGTTGACCCGCTCCTCGTGGAAGACCGCGGCGCGTCAGCTCGGGTGGATGGCGAAGAGTCGCCCCGAACTCCGGTCGCTGATCGTCGATCACACCGCCGAGGGCGACCCGGGCCTGTATCGCCCCGAGCTCCCCCAGCAGTCCGAGACCTCGATCGAGGCGGCCGAATGGGTGCGTCGCTCCATCCGCGACCGCCGATACCGTGACCGCTACACCGCCACCCCCAGCGCGGCGACCGATGCGGCCCGCTACCAGTCCGAGAAGGTCGCCGCCCGCCGCGCTCGCATCCCCGCCCCCACCACCGCGCTGGTGAGCCTGCGCCACCGCGGACGGGACCTGGCCGTGGCCGAGCGCCGCCACCGCGAATACGCGGGCTATGCGGCGCAGCGGTTGTACGCGATCGACACCGCCGTCGACGACGACCGCACCCCGCCGGTGCCCGAACCCCGGAAGAAGGCGGGACAGGTGTGGGCGCACGTGCAGGCCGAGTTGTGGGAGCGTTCCTACTTCCTGCACGTCGCCGAGTGCTACACCGAAGCCGACCGGTACCTGCTCGCCCCCGAACTGCCCGAACGCCACATCGCGCCCCAGCGCCGTCACGCCGGGCTCGAGGACGCGGCACGGGAGTTCCTGCGCGAGCACGACCTCGAGCCCGAACCATTGTCGCGGGCGCGCGGCGCGCGTGCTCGTCGCACCCGCCCGCAGTTCCCGCCGCGGATCACCCCGGCCGACCAGTCGCGCTTCGCCGCCCGCCGCACCGGGATCCCGGTCCCCAGTGACCGTGACGAGTATCTGCCCTACAGCGAACTCGACGCCCGGGAGTCCACCTGGCAGGGCTCGGGCCTGGACTACGACCTCGCGGCGATGACCCCGTATCTGGGGTGGCCGTGCGTGGGCTGCTGGATCGACCGTCCCGCCAGCGACCGTCGCCCCTTCCACACGCGCCACGGGATCGTGGTCAGCGACGACGGGGTCTGCGATGTGTGCCGCGCCGACGGCCACCCGGGCATTCCCGCGCTGCCTGCCGGGTTCGGCATGCGGAGCTTCGTCGAATCCCGCTGCGCCTATATCGCCGCCGCTCATCCCGCCCAGGTGCGGGCGTTGCTGGATCGGGTGCGGGCCGCCGCGGCGAACACCGGACCGACCTGGCGGCTGATCACCCGGTGGATGGCGAGCAACCTCGAACAGCCCGAACGCGCACCCCGTCCCGCCTCCGCGCGACGGCCGCGCGGAGGTGGTTCCGCGCTCGGAGCCGGGCAGCGGATCGGACGCTGTGACGCCTGCGCCCGAAACAGCGTCGTGCACGCCGACAACTACTGCACCGACTGCCGCATCGACCTCGGCCTCGTACCCACCAGCCGCCGCACCGCGTCGGTCGCCTGACCCACCCCCTCGGCTCCACCCGTGTTCCCCGGTCCGCCGCGGTGTCGCCCTCCCGCGGCGGACCGGTCCACCACTCCCCGATCCGACAGGAGCACGACCGTGCACCGACTCCCTCACCGAGCACGCCGCACCCTGGCCGCGCTGCGCGCCGCGCTCGCGCCCCGCCCGACCCAGGTCCGGGTGCGGGTCTACCTCAACACCGACCCGACCGCGCTGCTGACCGGGTACCAGCCCCACACGCCAGTAGCGCTCGCCTACGAGTTCGTGCTGCGCGTCGACCCGACCACCGCCATCGACAAGGTTCTGCTCGAACGTGTCTTCGCCGCGTTCAACGATCACCCCGAACACGACGACGACCAGATCCACACCGACACCTGGTACGCCAAAGGGATGCGGGGAGTGGCAGGACTGCGGTCCCTCTCGGTCGGCGACCTCGTCGGGCTCGACGACCGCCACTACGCGTGCCGGTCCTACGGATGGACCCGCGTCCCCGCCCCACCGGCCTGACCGGTACCGCAGCGATAGTCGGTTCCCCGGTCGCGGGGTGCTCGGACCGTGCCGAGCAACAGCATCCGCAATCCGACCACCTCCGACCGGAAGGAGCACTCGCCATGACTCACCCCGCGCCGCCCACCGACCCCGCGCGCCTCACGATCACCGAGCTTCACCAGACCTTGGCCACCGGCCGGTCGGTCGTGGTGTCGATGCGCGCTGCCAGCGGCCACCGACACCTGATCGAGTGGGCGCGCCGCCACCACCTGTTCGTGCCCGTGGACCGCACCAGCGATTGGGGCAACCCGTTCGTGCTCGGACGCGACGGCAACCGCGACGATGTGCTGCTCGCTCACGCCCGACACCTCGCCGACCGGCCCGGCCTTCGGGCTCGCCTGCGTCGCGGTGAACTCGCCGCCCGCGTGCTGGGTTGCTGGTGTGCACCCAAGCCCTGCCACGGCCACACTCTCGCCGCACTGAGCCTCGATCCCGACCTCGACCCGCTCGCGGCCGTCCCCACCCGGCTCCACCGGCGGAGGTGACCGCCCGGAAGTCGGACACCCGGCAGCCGTCACCACAGTAGGAACCGGATCAACGGCTCCGGTTCCTACCTGCCCGTCCCCTGTAGTCACTGATCACCCGCACCGCTTTCAATCTGTCCCCAGCCATCCACAGCTTCGCCCTACCACCTACCGCCCGTGTCCGGTCCAGCTGGACATGGCGAGCGCCAGGACTGGTGACATGCGGTTCGCCATGTCGTTCTGGACTGTTGGTTGGCTGAATGTCCGGATCTAATTGGCGAATTCCGTGAAGCTGGATGGGCGCTAGTGCGGCTGGGGCCGTGATGTGCGCCTGGGCCGCAGCTGGCAGCCGATCACCGAGGTCGGCAGCGTGGGCTCGCCATCGAGCAAATGCGCCGCCAAGGCCGACGGATCGACAACGAACGCACATCAGCCCAGCTCATAGCTGGAACATCAATTTCTTTGGCGCTATCGAGGTCGACATCGACGCCGAACTCGCCCAGCTCGGCCCGACCGGATACAGGCCGCTGAGGGTCCGCGACACGCTCTTCTGACAAAGTTATATCGCCGACGCCAAACCGATGAGGCTCGGCTCAGGTCACGTGGATCAGTCAACGCCCTTGTCGAGGGATAAGGCGAACGGCAACGACGAAGCCGATTCCGGCTCACCCATCGAACTCGGCAGGTGGTGCGGGCTTTTGCGCCGTGATGGCGTCCATGTTCGGCGATTCTGTCAGCGAGGTTGAGAAACAGGATTCGGCCGTGTGGTCGGATGGGAAGCTGCCGACTGTGGATATCGGCAGCGGTGCGTCGCCGCAGGAGACGGGCGTATCCGCGCCGGTTCTGCCGCGGGCCATGTTCCCAGCACTGGTGACGTTGTGCCGCTGACGAAGATCGACTACACCCGGTCCCCGGTTGTCGTCTTCTGACGAAGTCTCTCATACGGGGTCTGGCCGTCGAGTCCGCCATGGGGCCGGTGATAGTTGTAATAGTCTTGCCACTCTTTGAGTTTCGCGTTGAAGATGTTGACGTCGTCGATGACCACGCCGTCGAGAAGCCGGTAGAACTCCTCGGCGTCGATCCGGTGCGAGCGCTCCACCTTCCCGTTCAAGCGCGGCGTTCCCGGCTTGATGTAGACGTGGTTGATGCCCTTGTCCAGCACGTGCCAGTGGAACCCGGACTGGAACTCCGCCCCGTTGAGTTCCTAACGGATGTCAACTCGGCGGAAGGCTCGTAGCCTTGGTTGTTGACGGGCCGGTCGGTGGAGCGCTACGCGACTCCTTGTGTCCTCGGCCCGTCCCCGCACTGGTGGTGCGGCGGGCGGCGCGGATATCGGCGGGGACGGTGTATCGGTTAGCGACGATCTGACGGCCTTGTTCGGGTGTGAGCGGGCTGCCGTCGACGTCGCGGATGACGTAGTGCTCGCTGCGGCGCCAGCAGGCGGCGATGCGGGTGAGCAGGGTCGTGGAGAGATGGCAGACCGCGGAGTTGTGGTGTTTGCCGGTCTCGGTCATGAGCCGGTGGTATTTCGCGCCAGCGAGGGATCGCTGCGCCGGGCCTGTTCGGCTGCCATGAACAGTGCTTCGCGCAGGCAGGCGTCTCCGGATTTCGTTGGCCCACCGTGTCTTCCGCTCAAGTCTGAGGAATCGAGCTTTGGCACCAGTCCACTGAAGGAACGGATCGCGGCCAGGGAATCGAAGCGGTTGGGGTCACCCAGACGTCCCAGGATCTGGGCTGCGAGATTCGGGCCGACCCCGGGCGCCGAGCAGACGATGCCGCCCGGGTCGGCCTTGTCCAGCAGTGCCGCGATACGGGTTTCGAGTTTCTTGATTTCGTCGGTGAGTTGCAAAGCCAGCCGGGCCTCGATCGCGATATCGTCGGCCAACTCCGGGAAGTCCAGTCCATCGGCCCAGAGGTCGAGCGTTTCACGGGCTGCGGCTATGAGCTGGTCGGCTTTCTTCTCGCGCGCCAGCTGCCGCGAGAATGGCGGGTGAGGAATCGTGACAGCCGGGCCCGGCCCAACCGGATGACTACGTGCGGGTCGGCGTAATGCGCGAGGAACCGCAGTGGGGTCTTGTTGGCCAGGTCCGCGCCGAGTGCCGCGTGCCAGCCTGGTCCGAGGAGTTCGAGCAGCGCATCCAATCGCGCGAGGATGCTGGTGCGGCGTTTGACCAGGTTGGAGCGCAGTTTGACCGCTCTGCGCATCGTGTCGCCGGGCCCGAGCCCGGTCGCGGTGTGCATGCCCTCGGGATGCTGAAGTGGGATCCGGGCAAGAACTTTCGAGTCCAAGCGGTCGGACTTGGTGTGTTTGCAGTAGTAGTCGCGCAGATCGGCAGATTGTTCTGGCGGCACCAGAACCACGGTGGCGCCCTGGCGGCGGAACCAGGCCGCCAACGGCACCCAGGCGTTGCGCGTGGGCTCCATGATGATGGTGATCGACGACGAATCCGCCCCGGCCAGGCAGCATCGACCACAGTCGCTGCAGGTCGCTGGTGGTGGTGCGGAACTTACGACCTGACCATAGGAATTTGCCTTGCTCATCGGCCAGGCTGGCCTGGTGCGCTGCCCGACAGGCGACATCGATACCCAGCCGCAACTTCAACGATCCAACTCCCGTCTGCTCGACGATCTCTGTCCATGTCCGGCGTGGGAAATTCCGTCGCGGGAGTCGATGCAATACCAGACATTCACCAACAGGGATCTCCGCATCACGCCTGCACAACGGCAGATGCCGAGTCGCCGGGTTCCTAACAGGACGCATCTCACCCGGCGGTGGCCCTGCAAGCCCCACGATCAACAGGCAAGGAGCACAACCCCACTCGGTCATTGAGCGGTAGCAAGCAGGCGCCGGAGCCCCGAATTCTTCACCCAGCCGGCCGTGCCGGACGAGAGCTTCGAGACCATCACCAAGTTTGAATGTCGGTCTGAATCGTTTCGACCGCGAACGGCAGCTGCGAGAGCACGTAGTCCAGGAACTGGATCGCGGTCTTCTGGTTGTTGCGCGGATAGATCTTCAAGATCCACAACCGCGTACAGTCATCGATCGCGGTGAACTGGTAGAACTTCCCGCGCCGACCAACCGGTTTCACCGCCGGGGTGCCGGGCTTGGCGGGGAGGCGTTCGACGAACTTGACGTCGATCTACACGTGGTGGCCAGGGCGTTGCTTCTCGTATCGCTCCCAGCGGCGGTCGTGGCGCTCGTAGCGCTGGGAGGCCGGTAGCCGGCCCATATCGAGTCGTTTGAGGATGCGCCAGACGCCGGATTTGCTGATCTTGATGTCGTGGTAGCGCTCGAGGTACACGCGGATCTTGTCCGGGCCGAAGTGGTAATGCTGGCGCAGATGGATGATCTTCTCGATGACCTCGGCGCGAGTCGCAGTCGGGCTGGTCCGCGGGCGCCGTGACCGTTCGCGCAGTCCGTCCACACCTTCGGTCTCATATCGTCGCAGCCACGTGTAGTACGTGGGACGGCTGATGCCGAAGTACCGGCAGGTCATCGCGACGTTGCCGGTGACTTCCTCGACATGACGAAGGACCGCCAGGCACCGACGCACCTCACGGTCCATGACAGGCTCGCTCACCCGAATCTCCCTACGGTTCAGAGGGTCCGAGTGTCAAGCAACTCCGTCAGTTTTATATACAGGAACGCACCGGGTATCAGTGGTACCAAGAGCAGGGGAGGTCCGTCAACCAACAGGTCGACCCGGTCGACGACGCGGTCGACGACGAGCCGGTGCCACCGGTAGCAACCGGGGTCGGGTTGTCGCTCGAGACGAACGGGGTGAGGGGGATTCCGGAGTTGCTGGCGACCGCGATTGCCGGTGCGCTCGCTGCGATGGCGAAGGGCGTGGCAATGGTGGCGATTACTTTGACGATATAGCTCACCCGATGATTCTCAGGTGTCGGCGGCGATTAAGTCAAGCCATGCCAGTGACGAATGTTTTGTCCGTTCCGGAACTAGTTGGCGAGCGTCGCGCCGCGGAGCTGTAGCTCGCCAACTGTGTCCGGACAGCAGCGTGGGATCCGTCCAGGCGTAGATGGCGAAATCCATGTCGTGGGAGTCTTCAGCACGTGTGGCCTCTGTCGCCTCGATGCGTGCTCGCCATGGCTCATTGACACCGAATGGCCATCGCTTGGCCGTGGCTCTTAAGGTCCGGGCAGGACACGTTTCACGAGGAGATCTCGGGTTGCCGGAATTGTTCGCAGCTCGAATCGGCCGGTATTCGGGTCGGCGGTAATGATTTCAGTGTTGTTGACGGCGACCCCTGCTTGCAATGGAAGGTAGCCGCGGATCTGCCAGAAGACTAGATCGCCCGCTGAGATCGCCGAAGAATCGACTCGTTGGCCGCAGGCTCTCTGCTCGGTGATTGTGGTTGGAAGCGCGACAATCACGGGTAATGGTCGAGCACCCAGTGGCTGACCGCACCACGGCGATGATCTATAAGTTGAAAGTGGAGTGCTCGCTGTGGGTGAGCGTCGCCGAGTGAGGTGTCCGCTCCGTCCTCGACGTTGCAGTGGCCGGTCACAGCCGCGGACGTTGCCTGATAGACAACGTGTCTCGTCATCTCCGCGAGGCTCAACCCAGCGTCTGCCTGGCCAGCGGTCCCCACGCCAGTAGCGACACGGCTGCTTGTCTGAGCAAGGGCCAATCTGCGGGCGCAATCAACAGCAATTCCACTATTGCGGTTCCGCGGCGGTGACATTGTCTGCGGGGGTGCGATTCTCATTGCATCGGCACAATCCCGTTCGTAACCGGTAGCCCTGTCATCGTCGAGATGATCTGCCATTGCAGCCAATGGGTTAGCAGACGGCAGCGCAGAAGGGTCTGAGTCATTGATGTCACCGGATGGAGACCAAGATTCTCCGCTTTTGGCAGCAGATTTCGTTGTCGTCTCTGGGATATCCAGGTCGGAGCCGATCACACCTTCGCATTGAGCACAAATGAAAGCTTCGGAGGTCGATGCCACGCTACCGACCAGGGTGACGATCAGGCCGCCAGCGGACAGTATGCAAAAAGCCAGCGGACCGATCACCATCAAAATGATCCGGTAACGGCCGCCGCTCAGTATCTTGAGCATGCGCCTTGTCCAGCATCAGCACAGGCACCACTCATAGGCTGAGAAGTCGGCAAGTCGGCCACCTAATGCACCCTGTCACGGCACCGACTTGCGCGTTATGGGGGAAATACCTATGGCGACTTGCTCTGGAGTCGCGTCCAGGTCTTCACGGACGGCCGTGGCCGGAGCATCAGTCGGCGACTTACGGTTGCTTGAAGCGCTTCTCGGTGCGTTGGCTGTTCCAGATCGCTCCGCGATACTCCTGCATGTCGGGTGACCATTTCCGGACGATCACCGGCCGTAGTGTGCGGTGGTGCAGGACGACGTCGCCGGCGCCGCGTCGGTTCTTGAGGCCGAACCATGTCGCCGAGCGCCAGGTTCGTTCGTCGCTGAACGGGTTGCGGTGGCGCAGTTGGCTGGGTTTGCGGTGGCCTGGTGCTTTGTCGAATGTCGTGGGCGGTGTAGCGGGCTGGCGCCAGCAGTCGGCCTCGATCCAGTGAGCGATCGCGTCCCGCTCGCCGCGGGGCTGGTAGTCGTTGTCCCGGAGTCGGCGGCGAAGCTCGGCGACGAACAGGGCGAGCTGGTGGGCGTCTCCTGCGGCGTGCTGCCGCCACCGGGGTGCCGCGATCACCGGTGAGAGCGCGATCGCTTCGGGGTAGAGGCAGGCGAAAAGCTTGGAGGCGGTGAAGGTGGAGGGCTCGGTGCCTTCCGGGATGAGCATCAGGCTGCGCTTTGTCCAGAGGTCCTGCTGCAGTCGCAGCCCGGTCGTCGGTCGCGGTTCGTTCCATCGGTGTGCGCAGATCATGAACGCGGTCAGGACCGCGTCGTAGGCTGCCGCCCAGCCGTAGCGTTGCACCAGACGCAGGTGCTGGCGCTGCGCGGCGACGATCTGCGGGCAGTGAGTAAGCGACGGGCCGGTTGCGGTGATGTCGGGCGGCCCGACCCAGTAACCATGCCGGGTGCAGACGTAGCGGTGGTGCGGAAGGACCCGCAGGACCGCTCCGCCGCGGTGGCGGGCGTCACAACGCTTGCAGCCGGGCTGCGGGGCGTGACGGAACATCGTCCAGTGCGGCTTCGGGTCACGCAGCTCCGGCAGCGCTCCCGCCAGATTCTCGCCGCGGCGACCGGTCAGGGCGGCCATTCGTTCGGCGGTGACAATTCGCCGTGTCGGCGTGGGAGCGGGGATGCTGACTCGTTTCCAGAGTTCGTCGCCGTCGATACTGTTCAATCGCGCCAGCCTCGCCAGGTAGGACGCGAGGATCTCGTGATGGGCTGGTGGAATCGTGATCGGCAGCTGTCGGGGAAGCGTCGTGGTCATTGTGCGACCCTTGCAGCGGTCGTTGCGTTCGTTCTCACGGGCGGCTGGCTGCGTTCGGCGGCGTAGTCGACGGGCACCTGGTCGAGTAGCTCGCCGGGGATCTTCTCGGTGCCGTCCTCGATTGCGAGGATCGCCGCGCCGCGGACGATCTGCGAGAGACTCCCGATCATGCCGCCACTGCGCTGGTAGAGCTGCTCGGCCAGCGCGGGTAGTGTTCCAGCGACGTGGTCGCGTAACCGCAGCGTGGATTCCAGCGCGGCGATGAGGGCTTGCCATTGGCCGCGTTGCTCAGCGGTGCCGTAGGCGAACGGTGCGGCGGGGACCACGGTGAACCGGCCCGCGATCTGACGTCCTCGAGGACCGGCGAACAACCCTTGAGCTTCGACTTCTACCCCGGCGTAGATGAACGTCGCCGGGAGCCGCTCGGCGAAGTACTTGAGCTGATCGGAGACTTCCGCGCCGGAGCGGCTGGCCAGTGAGATGTTGTGGATCTCGTCGACCAGCACGAGGTCGACGCGGACGTGGGCGGCGACCGAGCAGACGGCGTCGGTGATGTCGGTGAGGTTGGCGCGGGCAGGGAATTCCAGGCCGAGGAAGCGTGCGAACTCGACGGCAAGCATCCGTGGTGTCGCCGCCGGCGGGACAGTGACGTAAATGATCGGCAACCGCTCGCCTTGGTCGGGATAACGGCGCCGGATGGCGATTTCGTGGGCGCGGCCGAGCTGGGTGAGCGCGGTGGTCTTGCCGGTTCCCGACATGCCGCTGATCACCATCCCGCGCCGCGCCGAGATCTGGCGGCGGTTCAGTTGAACCAGCAGCCGCCCCGCCGAGATCACCTTCTGGATGGTCGGGGTGTTCACCAAGGGAAGATCAGCGTGGTAGTCCAGCAGCCGATCTGCGTGTGCCGCGCGTTGCGCGGATGGCAAGCTCAGCAGCTGCGCGGCGGTGAGCAGCGGCGGCGGTGCTGGGGTGTGCCGGACGAACCGACCCCATCCCTCGTTGGTGGTCAGCGGGCTGTCGGGCGGGACATCGGTGACGGTCTTCGCAGCCGCGGACGGGGTGTAGGCGGGCTTGCGGCGGCGGGCTGGTTTGCGGGTGCTTCTGGTCATCTCCACTTCTCGGCTTCGGCGGCGGCATCGAAGATCCCGAACGGGACCACGGTCGTCTCAACGGTCTCGGTGTGGGTGGGCTCGCTCGGTTCAGCGTCAGGTGGTGGCGGTGGTCTGTGGGTAGCGGCGGCGACGCGGCCCCGGGCCGCGGCCTTGCGGCTGGCTCGTTGGTCGGGTCGTATCGGACCGTTCTCGCTGCGGGTCAACAGGTCGTCGAGGGCGCGGGCGATGTTGGTTTCGTCGGTGTCGTCGGCGCCGCGCTCGGCGACCAGGCGGCGGGCTTCGCGCCAGGTGAAGTCGGCGAAGGGGCCGGTCACCATCGGCTTGTGTGTCCATTCGGCGGTGACCCATCCGCCCGGGGTGCGGACGAACACCTGTGACAGGTCGTAAGGGTCGTAGTGCACCTCCCAGAGGTTCTTGCGTGCCGTGACCCCGGAAGGCTGGCGGCGGTGCGATTCCAATGCCTTGGCGTCGTAGGTTCGGTAGTCGATGCGGATGCCGTAGTCGTTGATCGCTCGCCAGGTCACCGGCAGCAGTTCGAGATAGTCCTCTCCGGTCAAGGTCACCGGCAGATATCCCGCGGCCGCGACCATCGCCGCATAAGCCTCGTTCGGCGACAACGCCCGTCGCGGGAAGTCCGGATCCCGCAGGCTGTCGTGTGGGCGGGACTGCCAGCCCGCGATCACCCACTCATCCAGCAGGCCCTGCAACTCCGGGACAGTCCAGGCCGCATGGTCATCGACGCGTTCGCCTCTGCGGCTGGTGTTGGACCCGGTGTAGCCGGGCAAGTGCTGACACCACAGGGTGTTGATCGATCCGAACGTCGCCTCGACGATCGCCTTGTCGGTCGGTGTGCGCTTGCGTGCCCGCTGAACCGAGATCCCCAGCCGCTCGCAGGCCCGGGTGAACGTCTCGGAGATGAACACCCGCCCGCCGTCGATCGTGATCGTGTCCGGGACGATCACCGGCTTCGCCGCCGCCCGCGCCATCCGCTCATCCACCGACACCAGCCGAGCGTGGGGCAACCGTGACGCCGACATCGCCAGCGACGCCGCCCATCCCGGCCGCATCGGCTCAGGGATCAACATTCTCGCCAGCAGCAGCGCCGCGTCCACCGCCTTCGTGCCGACCGGCCGCAGCACCGCGGCGCAGATCGTGCGCGTGGCGACATCGACCGCGATCGTCAAATCCGCCCGCGCCACCACCCCCGGCTCCAACACCACCATCACATCCAATGGCGTCGAGTCGATTTGGACCTGCTCACCAGGGCGCGCCGCCAGCGTCGGCGTGAACGGCCGCGCCGGACGGTTCGCGGTCTGCCGCCGCGTGACCGCTGAACCGAAACTGTGCCGCCCCGCAGCCAACGCCTCGACCAACGCGTAGAAGGTGCTGCGCCCCGGCATCGGAACCACACCAGGACCGTGGACATCCTCGAGCGCCTTGCTCACCCGCCGAATCACCCGCGACCGCGTGCCCGTCGAGACCTCGGTCTGTGCGTCCAACTCCTGGCGCACCGCCGCGACAACACGCTCATCGACCCGCCCCAACGGTGTCGACTCCCGCAGCGCCCGTCGGTCGACCAAACCCCACAACCCCTGCTCGGCATAGCGTGCGCGCATCCGTTGCAGTGTGCGCAACCCGACCGGCCGCCCCGCCGCGGTCAGCTCCTCGACCTTGGCGCGGAATCGGTCGGTCTGGGTTCTGCTCGCCGGATCGTATTCGGGCCTAACCTTTCCGTCGGGCCCGGCGCCGAGGGTGGCCTCCAGGATGTGGCCTTCCCACTCCTTGGCGGCGGTGAGAACATCCGCGGGCAGCGTGTCCAGCAGTCCCAACGGAGTCATCTCCGGTGGCGCCGCGCCGTCGACTACCCCGAAATCCGGTGCGGCCATCAAATGCGATGCCAGCACCACCATGTGCTCGCCGTCGGCCGAGCGCAGCCGCACCGACGTTCCCGCGATCGCGACAACCTGATGCTCGACCCCATCGAAATGCACCCAGTCACCCGGCCGTAACACCGAACGCCACTGCCCCATCAGCGCTGCGCCCGCACCGGCGTCACCGCGCGCAACGACCGCGACAGATCCGCGGTCAACTGGTGGTGCCAGATGAGATGGAACAACACCGGCAGCACCGCGATCGGATCACCCACCACTTGCGCGCCGTCCATCAGCGCGGCCGGCTCCGCGAACGCCGCCCGTAACCGCTGCGCCACGCCAGTGCGCAAATACCGGGTATGCCGATAACCGGCCAGCCACCGCAGGTTCGCTGTGAACACCGGATCCGGCATCCCGAGTAGCCGATACTCCCACCCGACCAAATCACATGCCCGCCGCGTCATCTCGAACGCCGCCAGATCCCGCGGCCCACGCCGGTTCTCCGGACGGCAGTCCACCACGATCGCGGAGCCGTCCGCGCGGCGAGCGAAGTAGTCCGGCGCGTGACACCTCACCCCGCGCCCGCCGCTCGCCGACCACAACAGCCACAACGGCTGTGACGCGATCGCGACCACCGTCGGGTCGAAGTCCAGCGCCATCAACTGATCACGCTCCAACCACGACTCGAACCCGACATGCCGACCGTCGGTCGCCGACCACCAACTGCCCGACAGATGCCGCTGGCCGCGGTACGAGGCAAATCGCCTCACCGGCGCCGCGGCCTCGAGACGTAGCGCCCACGCATCAGCCAACCCGACCCGGACCTCACCGCCGCCCACCGGCACATAGGCCAGTTCGAAATCCGCCGCCGACTCAGGCGCACCGCCCTCGACCGCGCTCAACACCGCCACCACGGCAGCTGATTCTGCTGGCCCGCAGAATCTCCCGAGCAGCAACCGCCGCCGACGTCCGAACTCCGCCAGACGCTGCGGCGAGTCGCGGCCCGACTCGCCGCAATCAGCCCACCGACCTCACCGCGCTCCCCACCCCCTCGTAAGCTCCCACACGCCAACTACCCCCGGACAACGCCACCCACGCGCCAACTACACCTGGACTGTGCCAACTACACCTGTACAGGACAGCCCGCATTCATCCACACCTTCCCCTCCTCATTCACATTTTTCGTTAAGCAGACCTCTCGAAGGGCTTGATCTACGCGTGGGAGCGCCAAGGGCGGACTCCCTCAGCCGAGACACTCGAGGCATTCTTGAACGGCCTCGAAGTCCCTCAGTGGCGAAGACCCAAGTACGCCGCGCTGGCACAGCCGCTGCTCAACCAGCTCAACTGGGACATGTCGCCGGTCGTCACTCCGGACGATCAGCTCGGCTTGGACCGCAACCTCGACCCCGCCTGCTACCACGACGACGCCTTCGACCTGTATGCCGCCAACGAGCCACTGCTTGCTCGATTCCCCGGGCTCGTCGCGCCCGTCCCCGATGCCACGGTGCGGCCGAACTTGCTCGAGTGGGTGGTCCGCGATCCTGCCGCGAAGAAGGTGATCAGGAACTGGGAGGAGCGGGCCACCGTCATGGCCAACGCCTTCCTCGTTGTCGCGCCCGGCCGGATCCCCGAGCGACGCATCCAGCAGATCATCACCTCCTGCGAGCAAGCACCCGAATGGCCGGAAATCTCCAGGATCCGCGCCACCGACGAGCACGTCCTCAACCAACGGATCTATCTCTGGGACCCGGAGACCGAGTGCTACGAGAACCGCATCATCACCGCCTACACCTTCAAATACCCCCCGCGTCCGTACAACGTGCTCGTCCTGCAGGCAACAGTGCGGCAGAGCTGACCCGCGCCGGGCCGCCTCGAATGCAATCACGCCCATACCACGGCGGCGGCGTCGACGACTGCGGCGGCAGGTTCGACACGTCGGTCATGAGTGTCGCCTGCGCCGGGTGATGCGGCGCGATTGCGCTCTCAAATGCTCGGCGTCGTTCGCGCGGACCAACACCCACCGCCACCCTTCGGCCTCGGCAGACTGGTGGCGAGCCGGGCGCAGCTGCCATTCGGTGATCGCGGTGTGGTCGACCTCGATCGCGACATGCGCGCGGGAGTACGTTCCTTCCAGGAAGTACTGGACCGCAGCGAGCACGGTGTGTTGGTGGCAGACCACCACAACCGTCTCGCCGGGATGCCGCCCCGCGATCAACTCCAACTCCCGCCCCACCCGTGGTGCCCACTGCCCCCACGGCTGCCCACCTTCACCACCCGACATCGCGGGGTCGACCGGCTTCCCGTGCGCCGGCCCGATCGGAGTCGTCTCTACCGCCAGCCCCAGCAGCTCGGCCACGATCGTGGCGGTCTGCCCCGCCCGGCGCACGCCGGTGCTGTACACGCGGCTGACTTGCAGGCTCGATTGCTCGGCGGCCAACCGCTCCGCCAGCCTCGCGGCTTGGCTTCTGCCCGTCGCGCTTAGTCCACGCTCGGTCTCTTCGCCCTCGGCGATTCCGACGGCGTAGGTCTCACCGTGGGCGCAGCGAATAAGCAGCAGCCGTACTCCGGCACGCGCACCCCCGTCGCATCGGTCCACCAATCCGCCACCTACCCGACAATCTCGAAGCTTCGGACGTCCCGCCCACCTCCCAACCATCGCCCGCGTCGAACACGCGCCGCCAACAACACGGCGTTGTACAACAGCCTGTTGTACCGCCGCGCCAGCCACCACATTCGCTGCAGTCGAAGGCCAGCTGCAATGGCGGCTCGGCCGCAGTTCGGTGACCGTTAGTTATCGATCAGCGTGCCTGTCTCGACGGCCGATCACGCGGTATGCAATCATTTCGCACATATGTTCGATAGCTCGCAGTTGGAGGGCAGTCAACGGTCCGACGGCACCACAGCCGCAGCACCGCTGACCGACCTCCCACGTACCGAGCAACTCGCGCTCCTGCGCGCCCGCATGGACGCCATCCACGGCCGAGTCGGCGCCCGCGAAGCCCCACCGATGCCCACCACCGCACCAGCGAACACCCTGCCGATCCCCGGGGCACTGGGTGAGGCGCTGCCCGCCGGTGGCCTACCGCGCGGATCGCTGATCGCTTGCACCGGACGCCTCGGCCCTCTCCTCGGATTGCTCGCCGCGGCCACCGCCGCCGGGGAATGGACCGCCGTCCTCGGCTGCCCGCGGCTGGGGTTGCTCGCCGTCGCGGAGATGGGCGGAAACCTGTCCCGCCTGGCCCACATCTCCAACCCGGGTGACGACCCCCTCGATGTCGCCGCCATCCTCCTCGACGGCCTTCCCCTCGTCGTACTCGACCACCCCACCACCCCGGCCGCCACCCGCACACGAGCGGTCCTCGCCCGGCTTCGCAGCCATGACGCCATCCTGGTCACCACCCACACCGGCTGGGCCCGCCCCGACCTGGAAATCCACAGCGAACTTCTCGAGTGCGAGGGGATCGGCCGCGGACGCGGACGGCTGCGATCGATGACCTACACGATCCAGGTTTCCGGCCGCACAGCGCGCCGCCCCCGCAGCACCTCACTACGACTGGGCGCTGCCGGGACGCAGCGATCGTGCTGGACCCGCCGACCAGCCGACCCCCACACCGCTACTACCGCGATCAGCCGGACGGGGTGACCATGAACGAATCCGGATCATCCCACCACGCCAGCACCAGAATGCTCACCCCTCCACGCAGGGTCCTCGTCGACCCCCGGCGAATATGGGTACCTCCAACTCGCAGTCCCGCCCGAACGGTGCCGTTCACTCTCGGAGAGAAAGCCGCCGCCCTGGATCTACGCATGGGCGAGACATGGATTCCCGCGCTCGGCTACCGGTGGGCACGCCTGCGGTTCGGGACTGAGCCCGTATGGTTTCTCGAAGTCGAACTCGAACTCCGGTCGGTCAACGGCCACGTCGCACTCACCGTCCGACAATGGGTGCCCTGGGACTCCGTCAAGCCGGCGTGAGTAACCAACCCCGTTCGCTCGTGACTAGATCGCGTCCGCACATTCTCCTGCCACGTCGCGTGCGATCGAGGTTAGCCGAGTATCAGGGTCGCCCTGATGACATCGTGCCCGCAGTCGCAACGCGCGCACAGCGCCCCGGAATGAGTGGCACTGGAGCTAGGCTTGCTCTGTGGAACATGCGATCGCCGCCTCACCACGATCCGTACAGCTCCGCTGGACGGAGCCGTACGCCTGATGGTGCACCGCCCCATATGAATCATGTATCGCTGTCCGGCCCGATCGGTCGCCATCATTTCCAGCAGCACCAGATCCCAATTCCCGACGCGATCGAACGCGCGACCACACTGCTGATCCCAGCGCCGTCCGGAAAATGGCATGTCCCCGGCGGCTGCAGGTACGCACATGAGCATGCGGGCCAGTCGGTGCCACTGCTCGAGGTCAGGTGGGGCGATCTGTGCGGCAACTGCGCCCCCACGCAAGATGTTGATCCACTGCACACTTGCGCCCTGCGTTCCGTTGCCACTCTCTCCGAGATGAGCGCGGCCGTCAGTGCGTTCGCTGAAGAACTGGCCGACCCTGGCAGGTCTTTCGAATGGCTCGACTACGCCCGGCGCCGGGCCGGGCGACCCATCACCGACGAGTCATTGCCAGCTTTGACCGCCCCTATGCGTGGCGTCCGCGGGTGGGCCCGCACTGTCGCGGCTGTCAACCGCGCTGCCCTGGAATACTCGGGCCAGTTCGACGCCCTGCTGGCGCAGCTCGCCGAGCGGCTCGGCACCGACTCCGAGGACGGGCTGTTCGATCGCGCAATCGATATCGTCGCCACTGAAACACCGGCCTGCGCCGAAAGCGAACAGCTCCAGAGGATCACCTGCGCCGCCGATCCGAACCATCGAGCCTACGTTGCGAAAAACCGCGGCTTCGACGCGTGGACATACGTCGCCGACCTCTGGCTGGGCGCACACCGGCAGGGGACCAACCATCCCGACATCATCACCGCACGCGCCAAACAATCTCTTGCCGAACGTCTCCCCCACGTCCGCGACTTGACCCAATTGCCCATTGACCCGAGTGTGGCACCACATCCTGCCGATACCCCGCAAACCTGGGCCGACCGGGTCCTAGCCGCGCTTCGCGACCGCACGGTCACAGCGTGGATAGAGCGAGCCGAGATGACCCTTCACAGCCTGCGCGACGCACACCGCGCAAGCAGCGGTACCGGGCCAGAGCGTGCCCTGCTGGTTACCGGATGGCCCCTGCACCACGACTCCTGTGCACGACTGGCGTACCTGAGCCAATACCCCACGCTGCTGATGCCCTTACGGATCGTCGGCAGCGCGGACTGGCAATTTCCTTCCACCGAGACCTGCGTGGCAGTACTGCGGGTGCCCGAGGCCGCTGCCGAGCAAGCCCACGCCATCTCCAGCAACGTCCGCTCCACTGCGCTGGCAGCCGGTACCGACCCCGTCGTCGCGGCGTCCCGGCTGGTGCGCGACTTCGGAGTCGTCGTCCATCCGATCGATCTGCCACCGACGGCCCGGCCATCACGGCTGGTCGAATCGGAACGAACCCGGTTGGCCACCGCGATCACCGACACACCCTTCCAAGCCCATCCCAGGCCATTCACCCATGGCGCCGACCTTCCCCCGCACGTCCATGACCGCGGCGGCGAGTGGACACCATGGACAGCACGTGCAGCCTTCCACCGCCGAGGTTCGGTCTTCATCCCCGGCATCGATGATCTCGAGCGATTCGCCCTCGGCTTCGTCCAATCAGGGATGTACGACACTCTCGAGGTCCAGGTGCGGCTCCAAATACCCGCCGGAACGCCCCCGCGTGTACAGCGCTATTCGAACCAGGTGCCGGCCATCGAAAACCCACCCACTCTCACACAGGCTGGGCTGATCGATGTCCCCGCCATCCTGCACGGCCTTACCGACGACCGCACAACCCTGCTGCTCAAGATCGACCCGTGCCGCGACCCGATCCAAGTGCCCCTGAACTACATCGCCATGCTGCAATTCCTGCGCTGAGCGCGACAACGGCATCCGCCTAGCTGGAGCTTGAACCGAGGGCGTAGACCGATCCCGTGGTGGGTTTGCCGCCGCGGTTTTCGTAAGGCGTGGGCACCACCGATCGCAGCACGGCCGGGGGAATTGCGAGGGCGTCGGCGGCGGCGCGGTACGGCCGCGGCCCGAACCGTCGGCTGAGAAGTGTCCACAGCAGCAACGGACTCTCGTTGCCGACCTCCACAGGTTCTTCTCGTCGCCATCCTTTGGCCGATAACTGCACGAACAATGACCGTTTGCGGCTGTCGGTGATCAACTCCAGCGCTGAAGCCCTCATGATCAGTGCTTGCATCGATACACCCCACGTTGCCTTGATCCGTCCGAAGTCGGTCAGGGTCGTCGCGTCGGAGAGGATTTCGACAGCGCGTGACCGGGGCACCAACAAGGCGGCGGCGAACTTGTTCGCCTCGCCTTCCGGGTCGGCCGCACGGGGACGAAAAGAGTGCAGCACCAAATGCCCCACCTCGTGCGCGATCGTGAATCGCTGCCGATCGCCGTGAGTTCCAGGGAAGAATCCCACCAGGGCACTAGCGCCCAGACCGCCCCAATACGACGCGCCGAAATGCCCGCCCCCCGCAGGCGCCTCATCACCGTCGATGTGGGGAGGAACGATGGGGGCCACTGCGACGCCTGCACGTTCCAGTGCCCGCGTCAGGTGGGGAATCGGCGCGTCCGGAGCGAGCCGCAGCGATTCCCGCGTCTGGTCGGCCAACTCGTTGATCTCGTCGTCACTAACCGATTCCTGAGTGACGAAAGGTAGGTCGGCGACAGGGTACTTGCTCTCGGTGATCAGCCCGTCAGACACACGGTAGCTCTCGCGATACCAGCGATGTATCCGGCGAGTCATCGTGATGCTCGCGCCTGCCAGCTTGCGAAAGCGCAGCGAATCCAGCGGAATCGCGTTCGACTCGACGTAGAAAAAGCTCAGCGGTGTCCCGGTCGCTGTCGCGATGACTTCCAGCTCCGCGTCGGTTACATCGCGGAACTGATTCTCGGCATCGGATAACCGCGACTGTCCCAACCCCGTCATCTCAGCAAGCTGCCTCTGCGTGAACCCGAATAGCTCACGCAGCGCGCGTATCCGTTCACCCGGAGACGCCGCGAGCATCACCACCGCCTTCCTCGTCGCCATCCGCGGGCGGCATCAACAGATCCAGCCCCTCATCGGTCGGCTGAAACTCCAGATCCGACAACTCCTCAGCCGTCTCGGGAAGCACGAACTCGAGATCGACCTTCGCCTTCTCGCCCCACTTCCACGGGCCGATCGTACGGACGATCCGGAAGCTCGGTGTCGCCAACTCCGGATCGATACGCCACAGCCCCAGCAGACGGTCGTTCGCCTCCCCGGTCAAAGACAGCTGACGCGGCAGCGGCGGATTGCTGTAATACGCCCGCCGCGCCGCGTTCGTGCCAGGCGGAGGGATGTGGTCGTCGGCGTGCGCGTGAAGCAACTGCACCCGGTAGTTGTCATCGGTCAACCACAACGCACCGTTCTGCGAATGTTTGCCACTCAGCTTCCACGCACCCAGCAGACCCTTCTTCTGCCGAAGCTTGTGGTGGGCCAGTGCGCGGATCGTGTGCGTCGCATGCCAACCATAGAGCTCGGCCTCGTCGAGTTCAGGCAGCCGCTCCCGACGGATCTGCTCAGCCCACGTGAACGTGTCGTGTAGCGGCTCACACAGATCCGACAAGGCCGCACGGACACGCTCCACATGAACCTTAATCATGGCGCAGATATTATCACGACAAAAGTTAATACGTACATCCGTTCGACCATGGCGGTCACAGGGCTGGTTGCGGATCGCAGATGCGTGGGTTTTGCGGCGTGCCGTCGCGGTATTGACGGGGCAGGAGAGGAAGATCGCGCGGCATGACGGCAGGCGCGCGAAGCAGGACCTCATCGCCGCGGCGAGAAGATGCCCACACCTTCGAGGTGGCCGGGCGGGTCTTGAGCCTGCTGCTGGATTCCATCGGGCCTCTCGGACGAAGCCTGGGATTTCATCTGTGGCCCAGCCCGATCGACCCAGGGTTCGTGCTGTCATGGCGAGGTCCTGTGCCGAGCGAGATCGAGGTGATCCAGTACTTGGTCAACGCCTCGGCCGACGACGAGCTGACCACAGCCCTGCGGCCCGGCGATGTGACGTTCGACTTCGCGACGGGGGACAAGCACTACACCCACGTCGACGTTCAGGGCGTGCGGTTTCAGCTCCGGCCGGAGCGGATGCTCACTCCCAAGGAGCTCGCCTCGTGGGGCACCTACTGGCGCAGCGGGAATCTGGAAGCGTTGCTGAGCTGATCGGCCGACCCGTTGGTGGACGGCGGTTGGTGGACGTCGCTGCGCGCGTGACTACGCAGACTGGGTTGCCTTGAAGGCGCTGCCGCACGAGCTCCGCTTGCCACCGGGGCCACATGGCCAGCCGAGCGTGCAATTGGTAGTGGGCGGCGACTGCCTCGAGATGTCAGGCACGGTCACAGCAGCCAAGACTCGATGCCATGTCACATACATGGAAGGGCCTCTATGCAGGTGTGAACCGCCCTGAGGCTGATCGTGAAGATGGGTCTGACCAGACTTAGAATTTTTTGATCTTGGTTTCGAGACAGAATCGGTTTGAGACTCTCGTCTTTCAGTCACATGTGGGTGAGGCTGCTCGCTGTTGGTAGAGCCGGAATGCCACGTCGCTGGCGAGGGTGGCGGCTTCAATGGCCTGCGCGATGGCATCGGGATCAGCCTTGACCTGTCGGTAGTAGATGCTCGGATCGCTCTGGCTCCTCGACACGATCTCTGGGTGTCGCAGTAGTTCTGGCCAGCCGAGGCCGTGGGCGTGGCCAGAGTTGACGCGCCACAGCAACTTGAGGGCGTGCGCGGCGCCTTCATTCTGGGGATCGATGTACGCGGCGGCCTGCTCGATAATCTGGGTGTCGCTGGGCTTTCCACCGTCGAAGCCTTGAACCTGCTCGATTGTGCTGACCTGCGTGTCGACGTATGTCCGCACAGCGGAAGCCTGCTCAGGCGTGAGGAGCCTCGCCATCGAGCCACCTTCGATATCGGTCACCAACGCTCGCAGTTGTCGGAAATCTTCATGGGCAAGAGAGAGTGCGCGACTCTGGCGGTCCGCACGGAGTTTCGGACTCAGTACCCAGATGGTGCACGATGCCGCGAACAGGGAAGCCCGCGCCGGGGTGAACTGTGCGATAGGTCGGGTCCGGACCTGGACCGACTCGAACAACAGGCTGAGGTGATCGGTTGCTGAGATGAGCCCTTGGAGCGCGACCTGACTTGTCGGCCACGCCGGGTAGAGCCTGTCGTCCCCGGCCAGTGCGCTGCCTGCCGCTGGCGGGTGCGGCGAGCCCAGCCATTCGAGCCGCTGGCTCGTCTTCTCATGGTCGTGCCTGATCCGCTCGGCGCGCTCAGCCGAGATCGCATCCAGAAAGCTCATGCGCTGAAAATGTACGGGGCCGCCCGCTTCACCGCCGGGGTCCGTGTGCTGGGATCAATGCGACCTCGAGCTCGCCGACTATATCCGGAAACTCGGCGGAACCGTCGTCGGCGTGAGCACAGCCTTCCACCCAGCTCTCGACAGCGTCCTCCCAGACTTCGCCGACGCCATCGCAATCGGGCAAGTCGCAGGTGGCTGAGTGCCGCTCACTGCATAAGCGCGTCCCAGGTCGCCCGCAGCCTGACCGCCGACGCGATGAAGGACCCCCGGGAAGGCCCGGTAAAAGCTAGCGGTAAAGCTAGCGGTAAAAGGTTGCCAATCGGCCGTTTTCGTCACAGAGTGACATATAGCTGAGAGGTATTACTCGCCGCGCGATAGCTCAAGGTTGAAGTGGCTCGACCAGTGGTTTTGTGAAGATCAACTGTGGTTGAGTCCAGATTTGGTGTGATCTGAGCTACTCGACACATCGTGACCCGGATCACAAAATGCACGGGCCGCTGGTAAAGTCGTCAACGTAACGGGTTAACTTTGCACGGCGCAATCAAACGCTGAGAGCCAAGAAGCCCGACGAGGCTGCAGACCTACGCCGGGCTCTTGGACACCGGGACACGTGGATCAGGGCAGGAAATCCAGTACCGCGTGCACCATCGCGGACGCCAGTTGAGTGACAGTGGTCATCCAGCTGGCGTCCGCTTCTCTTTCGAGAAGCCGCTCGACGTTCAGCATGAACGAGCCGATCTGAACTCCCTTAACGACCGCTTTCCTCAGGCGGACCCACCAAGGGGTTTTCGCCTTCGGAACATCCGATCCGTGGTCTTCCACTGTTCGGTTCCTTAGAGGTGTATGACCGCCCGCGAAGGGCGTATCCGACCGCCCTTGCGAGCGGCCCGGATCGGGGCCATCCCGATCCCGATCGGAGACCGGGAACGGCGTCATGCACCTGGAATCGGATAGCGTGAAGCTTGCCGAGTCGGACCCGTGAGAGTTTAGTGGAGTTCGCCGACGCATACCTACGCCGACCCTCCCGCGGTCGCGCGGTGCAGTATCCGAAACGGCTTGAGGACTAACCAGATCCCGTCACCCAACCGGTCCATCGCCCGGTCGCCGGTCGACGTTTACCCGGGATAGCGGCACTTCTCTATCCGGTGTGAAGCACACGGATTTGGTGTCGCTGCGCTTGATCGTCGGCTTGTCACCGCCGTGTTCGGATGCGCGGCGAACTTCTTGTACACCTGTTCGGATCTGTACCAGCCGGGGTTCGATCAGTCTGAATCAGGAAGTAGCCGAACACGACGAACAGCCCGGAAACGAGTCCAGGGCTGTCGCAGTGCGGCTCCTCACGGGTCGGTCAGATGTCCTCGATTCGGATGGTGGCGACGGTGAAGTACCGCACGTCTTGCGCCGCCAGTCGCTGGTGCGGGTGTACCCGGCGGCGGTGAGCGCCTGGTCGAGCGCGTCGAGGCTGGCCGCCGCACCAGGTCCGGTAGCAATGAATTCCCATCGGCAGCTGACGTGGCGGCCGTAGAGGCTGCCGTCGGCGCTGTGGAACAACTCGCAGGCGTAAAGATCGCGACCGCATCCGCGGCGTCGTCGAGGCGAGCGATGGCGTGCAAGTCGACGGCTTCGGTGTCGGTCATCGCGCCCCCCGGGGTACGCCGTCCCGCAGAAAGTGCAGTGGCTGGCGGCGGCCTGGCGCTGGGCGATCGCGTCGTCACGTGCCGCGACCGCGGTGAGGTTGCCCTCGGCGAGGTAGTCGGCCATGCTGCGCAGCTCGGCCGCGGCGTCGGCTTACTCCACCAGCGCTTCCCAGAGCGCCTCTCGGTTGACGTAGCCGGGCCACACGGTGAAATCGACCGCCTGTCCCGCAGCAATGGCGCGGCCGACTGGCTTCCCCGCCGCGGTGCAGAAGCTGACAGGGGGTGGATCGCCGCCGGCCCTCGCAGCGAACGCGCGATCTCCTGTTGGCCGGACAACGACCCACACCCCATCATTTCGGATTTACAAGATCGGCTCCGATGCGTTCTGGTCCTCCACGCGCTGGTCGTTGAGAGCGCCGCCAGCACCGGCCGGCGCGGTGCCACGCCAGGGGGCCTTCGAATCGGCGAGGGTGTCGAGCATGAACTGACACCACAGCCGTGCCCCGTTCACAGCCAGCCGCGCATGACGAGGTCCCAGGCCCGACGGAGCAGTGTCTCGTCCATGGCCGGTGCCATAGTCGTTTCGCAGCTCGGCGATTCCGCTAGTGATCGTGAGCGCTGCGCCGAGTACCTTCCGGATGGTCGAGGAGTCGTCCGGTCCGGGCTTTGCCTGGGAGGGATGGACCAGTAGCGCTTCTTCGGCCATACGGGCGAGCTTCGGAAGGTCGTGGCCGCTGTCGAAAGGCACGCCCCGCTCCCGGAGCACGAGTTTCGCAGTGCTCTCCACAAGTTCTTTCGCTGAACCGATCGCCAGCGCAGGGTCGTCTCGGGCAACGGCATGATCGATACGGTCCAGGTGCTCGAAGATCACCGTTGCGTCGCGGAGATCGCCCAAATCCTCCCGCCTCAGCACGATCGGCGGCCCGCCAGTGATCCGGCCTTGGTTGTCAAAGGTATAGCCGTCACGCGCGAAGAGCCTTCGGAGTCGCTCGATGTTCTCGGAGGGGTCCCAGTCAGGCGCCCAGGGATGGTGGAAGAGATGTCGTAGCGCCACTTCGAAAACGCGTAGCGCGCGGGAGACCTGTCCCGGGTCAGTCCAGTCGACCTGATCCAGGTACCCCTGAAAGCGGGTCACACGCTCACCGCCGACCGGCTCAGGATCTTGCTCCGGTGGAGCGAAGAGTTCGTCTTGCCACATCTCGTCGATTTCGCGCAGCACAGTGCCGCTCATCTGATCACGCACTGCCTCCCGAGTGCGTTTGTTCACCAACTCGGACCGGGTCATGACGCCACCTTTATGGCCACTGACAAGCCCGGCGTCAGAGACAACACCACCAGAGGATGGGTCTCCGGCCCTTTCGGATCGACGGGATACGGCTGGGTGTTGTCAGGCTCGACCGATAAGCTCATGCTGCCTGTACTTCCTTTCATCGGTTGACACAGTGGAGGTGTAGGTGTACTGCGGCCCCTGCCTATGCCCAGGCGGGGGCCGCGCTGGTGCCGAGGTCGATAGCGACACAGCGGTTCCGGGATGCGGAAGCCGCAATCGACGTTCGGTGGGTGGAAGCCTAGCCATGAGGGCCGACGCAAAAGAGCGCCGTGAAACAGCGATGTGAAACACACATATCTCCCCATCGCGGCGTCGAATTTCCTCTGTCGCTGGGCAACTGAGGGCGAACCTAGGCGACCCCACCGGCTAACACCAAACCGAGCTGTGCACGCAGCTGTGGATAACTTGGCTGCACGTGTTGATCAACTGTCGAGTTCCTGGGGATGGCCGCGGTATACGTCGTACCACAGCTACCGAGCCCAGCGCTTGACCAGCGGATTCCGCTGAGCGACTACGGACACCGTCGCGCTGCGTGACCATGTGCGCGTCGAGCTCGCGATCGAGTTGGGCGAGAGCGTGACCGGCAGGTGCAACCGGGGCCTCACCGCGAATCCGTCGGACCGCCGTGCGCCAACGCGCATTGAGAGCATCGGCGACAGCGGAACCGGCTTAGCAGCGGGCACGTCAAAGAATGCATGACACTTCACCTGCGTCCTGCGCCGAACCCTGAACCGCCGCTCAACGGCGGACCTACGTCTGCGGAATCGGCCCGAATCTGGTCCGAGTTTCTTCGTCAACGCCGCGATGCCGCACGATCCGCAGGGCAAGGAGACGAGTCCTCCAGGTGTTCTCCCGACTGCAATGATGGATCTAGCGCACTGGGTCTCTCGCCGCGTTGTCCTGATGGAGGATGAGCAGGAGCGTGACGGGTGCGCCCTGGGTTCGGGCCAGGAGTTTTATCCTCCTGGCCCGAACCCAGGGCGGTGCCGGGTCCACCTGCGAACGGTGAGACCTATGAGTCAGCGATCGTCATCGTCCTCGCCAGCTGCGCCCGCGCGCAGAACGGGCGGTTGTTCCCCGTGGCTGTTTCCGCGTAGCACCTCGGTCAGCTGCTGACGGTGCTCGCGGGCCGCGCGGTCGGCCATTGCGTGGGCTGCGGTGATCGCGCGAGAGTAGTCGGCATCCCGGCGTTCGAGCTGCTGGCGGTGTTCGGTTCTCTCGTGGTCGAGTTGGTCACTTAGCCGCTGGTTCTCCGCAGCGGTCGACTCGACTTGCTGACGAGCCGCATCGCGTTCTGCCTCGGCTCGCGCGTGTGCGACGCGAGCGTTGTCGACGTGGCCGCGCATCTCGGCGAGTACCGTTTCGGCTTCCTCATACACCCGGTCCCGGTCCGCCTCGGCCTCGGCGATCCGCGCCGCTGCCTCCGACTCCACCTGCGCGAGGCGGGCGGTGGCCTGCTCGGCATTCTCGGTCGCTTCCTCGGCAGCGGCGATGGCGAGCTGTTCGAGCTCGACGGCTCGATCGAGGCGCTCGCGCATCGTCGCTGCCGCTTGCTCGGCGTCGGCGCGGGCTTGTTCGGCGGCGGTGATGCGGCGGGTGGCCTCGCGCTGGATCTCGGCGATCTCCCGGTCGACCACGCCCGGGTCGGTCAGTTCGGTGATCAGCTCGGCGGTGTCGGTGGCGACCGCAGCGAGGTCTCCTCGAAGGTGCTCGTAGCGGTCCAGAAGCGCGGCGAGAGTGAGCATGCCGTCGGTGACCGGCCGCAGCGACGGCCGCGTGGGTGCAGCGCTGGCATCGCGGTCGGCTTCTTTCATCCGGCGGCGCAGTGCCTTCTGCGCGTTGTGCTCGGGGTTGTCGCAGTATTGGCGCGGTGCTCCGGGCTGTCCGGGTGCGCGTGGCGGGACGGGGGCTGTGCAGTGGGGGAAGTGGCAGCGGGCCGGTTCGGTGCCGGTCGCCGCGAGGTCAACGGCTGTCAGCATGGGATTCCATTCCATTCCGTTGCATTCCGTTCCATTCCATCTCTGGAATGGAACGGAATGCGGATCAGGGGGCTGGATGCGGTCGGTCAGGCGACGAGGGTGAGCATGCGCGCGCGGACTTGGGGAAGTCGCGCGGCGATGACCTGGGCCGCGGAGGCGCTCGCGGTGCGGTCGTTGTGGCCGTAGCGGCGGTCGGTGATGGTGACCGATTCGTGTCCGGCGTCACGGGAGACCACGAAGATCGGTACGCCGTCCTGCAACTTCCACGAGATGCCGGTGTGCCGCAGCGTGTACGGAGTCAGGCGCTTGCGCTGCAGTGTTGTGATCGCCTTGCCGTAGTGGGCGATCAACTGCTCGGGGCTCGCGCCGCGCCACAACGCCTTCTTGCTGAACGGCTCGAAATCACCTTCCGCGAGGGCCTTCAGTCGGCGCAACGCGGGCTGCCAGCCGCGATTGTGGAAGTAGCCCGCCGTGATCGGCGTGTCGTTGACGGTGTGGAACAGCAGCTCGTCGCCGGGACGATCGAGGTCCAGTCGCTCGAGTGTCGCCAGCGGCACGTGAATCGTGCGCACGCCGCGTTTCGTCTTGGGCTTGCCGAGGGTGAGGCGGCTGCCGCTGTCCTTCCACGCCTTGCTGATGCGCACCGCACCGGTGTCGGGCTCGATGTCGTCGACGAGCAGGGCGAAGATCTCGCTGGGCCGGGCCATGGATACCAGGCCGAACTCCGCCAGCGCGCGCCAGCGCTGTCCGAGCAATTGTTCGAACAGTTCCCACTCGTCGTTGTCGAAGATGTCGAGTTCGGGCGCGTCGTGGCGGGGCAGCCGCATGCCCGCGCAGGGGTTGTAGGTGATCAGCGGTTCGGGTCGTTCCAGCGTGGCCGCCCGCATCCCGCCCGAGAGGAAGCCGTGCTTGTTGTGGATGGTCTTGGGTGAGTTGCCCTTGTCCTGTTCCAGGTATCCGATCCACGCGGCGTCGAGATCCTGGGTGACGGCGTCGACGGTGGTGTCGCCGAAGAACGGCGCGATGTCGTTGCGGATGTAGGCGTGGTACTTGCGCCGGACAGGTTCGGAGACGCCGCGCAGCCGGTCGGTGTAGCGGGTCAGCCAGTCGGTCAAGCGGACACCGCTGCCATCGCGGCGCTGGACTTCCAGCACTTTCAGCGCCTCGTGGACGCCGATGCGATCGACGAGTCCGGCCCAGCGTTCCGCGGGCGCGAAGTCGTCGAATGTTTCCGAGGAGCGGCGACGGACGCCATCCTCGTCCTCGTACTCGAACTGGACCTGCCAGGCGATCGAACCGTCGGAGCGGCGCCGGGGGCGCGGAGTGAACATGTGAAGGTGTCTCCTGGGTCGGAAACGCCTCGAGATGCGGGTCAAAAGCCCTGCTGTGACACCATTGTGACATAACGCAGGTGCTCAGAGCCGCGAATGTGGTCCTGACCTGCAGGTTCGTGGGTGGGCCTAGGAGGACTTGAACCTCCGACCTCTTCGTTATCAGCGAAGCGCTCTAACCGCCTGAGCTATAGGCCCGTAGTTTGTGTTGTTTGCATGAACAACGACGTGTAGAGACTACACAACACCTATCCACTGAACCAAAACGGCTGGTAGAAGCCTTAGCGAGGCGCACTTGCGGCGGCAGCGACAGCCGCTGTCCAGCGCCGCCGGTATGACAGTCCGTCAGGCGACAGAATCCACGAAAACGGCCGGCACTCTGCCCGTTGGGCGAGTACCGGCCGTCTGGACGTTCCGGGACTAGTCGGGGTCGGCCAGGGTGACCTGGATGCCGCCGACGAGGTCGCAGCACTGGTTGTAGATGAAGGTGCCGACGGTGCCGAGCGCGGTGAACAGCACGACGTTGATCAAGCCGATCACGCCCGCGTACCCGAACACGGTGCCCGCGTCGATCAGTCCCACCGAACCGCTGTCCTGGGACACCATGTCGGTGAACGTGTTGTTCAGCCGCTCCCACACGCCCATGCCCTCGAGCACGATGTACAGCAGGCCGACCGCCAGCATCCACACGAAGAACATCGCCACACTGATGACCAGCGAGATCTTCAGCGTCGACCAAGGGTCGATGCGACGGATCTGCACGGTGGCCCGCAGCGGCTCGCCGGAGGCGACCGCCGCGACCGCGACCGGAACCGCGGGCGAAACCGGCCCGGACTGCTGGCCCGCGGCTTCGGTCTGCGGCAGCGGATGCCGGATCTCGGACAGATCCGGCATGTCCTTGATCAGTTCCGGCCGCGCGATGCTGCGGGTGGGGCCGTCGATGCCGACGGACTTCACCATCGCCGCTTCCTTGCGCGCCGCCTTGGCGGCCAAGTCGGCGGTGGTACGCGCGTTGGACGTGCTACCGCCGAGGCCGCCGCCCGCACCGCCCGAGGTCGGGCGGCCGGTGACCGGGGCCTGCCCCGGGCGGTACAGGTTGGACTGCGGCTCCCGCTGCGGCAGCTGCGCCCACCCATCCTGATACGGCGACTGCTGTCCGCCATTGGCGGCGCCCACCGGCTGCTTGTCCTCGCTCTCGGGCGCGGACTGCGGGGCCTGATTGGGGATCCGAGTCGTCTTCTGGTCGAAGCGATCCTGGCCGTCGCCTCCGGGCGCCTGGTCGGGCGCGCCCTGCTGCTGCGCGACCTGCGGATCGCGGATCTCGCGCGGCTGGTTGCCGCCGGGCTGGTTGCCCGGCTGGCCACCCGGATGACCGCCGGACTGCGGCCCGTTCGACTGGCCCTGCGGACCACCCGGCTGCGGCCCACCGGGATGGCCGCCACCAGGGTGACCGCCCGGCTGGCCGCCGCTCTGCTGGCCTTGACCGTTCTCGGCCGAGGCGACCGGCCGTGGGATCGGCCGCGGCGGAATCGGTGACGGTGCGATCCGCTCGGTCACACCGTTCGTCTGGTGCCGCTCGTCATTCGGCTGATTCGGAGTGGTCAATGGGAATCCTTAGATCCGTTCGTTGCCGCCGCTGTTGGGTTACTTCTCGGAGGAGCCGGTGTCGCCGCCACCGGAGACCTGATCGGGATCGGGCTCATCGGCATTGCGCGCGATCGCAAGCAAGGTATCGCCCTCGGCGAGGTTCATCAATCGCACGCCCTTGGTCTGTCGTCCAGCCTTACGAACCTGCTTAGCCGCCGTCCGGATGACGCCGCCCCCGGAGGTGATCGCGTACAACTCATCTTCGTCGTCGACGATGAGCGCCCCGACCAGGGTGCCACGTTTCGCGTCGAACTGGATGGTCAATACACCTTTACCACCGCGGCCCTGCGCGGTGTACTCCTCGATCGCGGTCCGCTTCGCGTAACCGCCGGACGTGGCGACCAGCAGATATGTGCCGGCGCGGACCACGTTGAGCGACAACAACTCATCGCTGTCGTTGAACCGCATGCCCTGCACGCCGGAGGTGGCGCGCCCCATCGGACGCAACGCCTCGTCGGTGGCCGAGAACCGGATCGACTGGCCGAGCGCGGAGACCAGGAGCAGATCGTCGTCGGCCGAGCAGAGCACGGCGCCGACCAATTCGTCCTCGTCGCGCAGATTCACCGCGACGATGCCGCCGCTGCGGTTGGAGTCGAAGTCGGTCAGTTTCGACTTCTTCACCAGGCCGTTCTTGGTGGCGAGCACCAGGTACGGCGCGTCATCGTAGGACTTGATCTGGATGATCTGGGCGATCTTCTCGTCCGGCTGGAAGGCCAGCAGGTTGGCCACGTGCTGGCCGCGCGCGGTGCGGTTGGCCTCGGGCAGTTCATAGGCCTTGGCGCGGTAGACCCGGCCCTTGTTCGTGAAGAACAGCAGCCAGTCATGCGTCGAGGTGATGAAGAAGTGCTTGACGATGTCGTCCTGCTTGAGGCCCGCGCCCTGCACGCCCTTGCCGCCGCGCTTCTGGCTGCGGTAGAGATCGGTCTTGGTGCGCTTGGCATAGCCGGTCTCGGTGATCGTGACGACCACGTCTTCGCGAGCGATCAGATCCTCGTCGGCCACGTCACCGTCCGCCGAGACGATCTGGGTGCGCCGATCGTCGCCGTACTTCTCCACGATCTCGGCCAGCTCGTCGCGCACGATCGCGCGCTGCCGCTCCGGCTTGTCGAGAATGTCCTTGTAATCGGCGATCTCGGCTTCGATCTTGGCCAGATCGTCGACGATCTTCTGCCGCTCCAGCGCCGAGAGCCGCCGCAGCTGCATGTCCAGGATCGCGGTCGCCTGGATTTCGTCGATGTCGAGCAGCTGCATCAGGCCGGTGCGCGCGGTGTCGGTGTTGGCCGAGCGGCGGATCAGCGCGATGACCTCGTCGAGCGCATCGAGCGCCTTGACCAGGCCGCGCAGGATGTGCGCCCGCTCCTCCGCCTTGCGCAGCAAGTACCTGGTGCGCCGGACGATGACGTCCAACTGGTGGTTGACGTAGAACCGGATCATCTGGTCCAGGCGCAGCGTGCGCGGCACGCCATCGACGATGGACAGCATGTTGGCGCCGAAGCTGGTCTGCAGCTGGGTGTGCTTGTACAGGTTGTTCAGCACGACCTTGGCGACGGCGTCACGCTTGACCGTCACCACGATGCGCAGGCCGACGCGGTCGGAGGACTCGTCGTGGATGTCGGCGATCCCGGCGATCCTGCCGTCCTTGACCTGCTCGGCGATCGCGTTGATGAAGTTGTCGGTGTTGACCTGATAGGGCAGCTCGGTGATGACGATCGTGGTGCGGCCGCGATTGTCCTCCTCGATCTCCACGACACCGCGCATCTTGATCGAACCGCGGCCGGTGGTGTACGCGTCGTGGATGCCTTGGGTGCCTACGATCAGGCCCGCGGTCGGGAAGTCCGGGCCCTTGATCCGCTCCATGCACGCGGCGAGGGTGGCCTCCTCGTCGGCGGCGTGGTTGTCCAGCGCCCAGTAGATGGCGGCGGCGAGCTCGGTCAGGTTGTGCGGCGGGATGTTGGTCGCCATGCCGACCGCGATGCCGTTGCTGCCGTTCATCAGCATGTTCGGCACGCGGCTCGGCAGGACCACCGGTTCCTGCGTCTTGCCGTCGTAGTTGGGGACGAAATCGACCGTCTCGTGGTCGATCTCGCGCAACATCTCCATCGCCAGCGGCGTGAGGCGGCACTCGGTGTAACGCATGGCCGCCGCGCCGTCGTTACCGCGACTGCCGAAATTGCCCTGGCCGTCCACCAGCGGGTAGCGCATCGCCCACGGCTGCGCCATACGCACCAAGGTGTCGTAGATCGCCGAGTCGCCGTGCGGGTGGTAGTTACCCATCGTGTCCGACACCGGGCGCGCGGACTTCACGTATCCGCGATCAGGCCGGTACCCGTTGTCGTACATGGCGTAGAGAATGCGGCGATGTACCGGCTTGAGGCCGTCGCGCACCTCGGGTAGCGCGCGGCCGACGATCACGCTCATCGCGTAATCGATGTAGCTGTTCTGCATCTCCAGCTGGATATCGACCGGTTCGACGCGGTCGCCCGCACCGTCCGGCGGCAGGGTGATGTCGGTCATGAAGTCTCCTTAACGGGCTGACGTGCGAAAACTGCCGGGCGCCACCGCCATCGACGGCGCCTCGGGCAGGTCACACGTCGAGGAAGCGGACGTCCTTGGCGTTACGGGTGATGAAGCTGCGGCGGGCCTCCACGTCCTCGCCCATCAGCACGCTGAACAACTCGTCGGCCGCGGCCGCGTCGTCCAACGTCACTTGACGAAGCACCCGGACACTGGGATCCATGGTGGTCTCCCAGAGTTCCTTCGGATTCATCTCGCCCAGACCCTTGTAGCGCTGGATGCCGTCGTCCTTGTTGATCTTCTTGCCCGCGGCGAGACCGCGTTCCAGCAGGCCGTCGCGTTCCCGGTCGGAGTAGGCGAACTCCGGCTCGCTGCGCTGCCACTTCAGCTTGTACAACGGCGGCTGCGCCAGGTAGACGTGCCCGTGCTCGACCAGCGGGCGCATGAAGCGGAAGAGCAGGGTCAGCAGCAGCGTGGAGATGTGCTGGCCGTCGACGTCGGCGTCGGCCATCAGCACGATCTTGTGATACCGCAGCTTGCTGATGTCGAACTCGTCGTGGATGCCGGTGCCGAACGCGGTGATGATCGACTGGACCTCGTTGTTCTTGAGGACCTTGTCGATGCGCGCCTTCTCGACGTTGATGATCTTGCCGCGCAGCGGCAGGATCGCCTGGTACATCGAGTCGCGGCCGGACTTGGCCGAGCCGCCCGCGGAGTCGCCCTCCACGATGTAGATCTCGGACTTGCTCGGGTCCTTCGACCGGCAGTCGGCCAGCTTGCCGGGCAGTCCGCCCAGGTCGGTGGCGGACTTGCGGCGCACCAGCTCGCGGGCCTTGCGGGCGGCGACGCGGGCCTGCGCCGAGGACACCGCCTTGTTGACGATGGTCTTCGCGTCGGCCGGGTTGGCCTCGAACCAGTGGGTGAGGTGCTCGTTGCAGGTGCGCTGCACGAACGACTTCACCTCGGTGTTGCCCAGCTTGGTCTTGGTCTGGCCCTCGAACTGCGGCTCGCCGACCTTGACGCTCACGATGGCGGCCAGGCCCTCCCGGATGTCGTCACCGGTGAGGTTGCCGTCCTTCTCCTTGATGAGCTTTTTGTCCTTGGCGTACTTGTTGACCACAGTGGTCAGCGCCGCGCGGAAGCCCTCTTCGTGCGTACCGCCCTCATGGGTGTTGATGGTGTTGGCGAAGGTGTGCACCGACTCCGAGTAACCGGAGTTCCACTGCATCGCGACCTCGAGTTCGTGGCCGGTGCCCTTACCGGTGAACGCGACGACCGAGTTGTGGATCGGCTGCTTGGTCCGGTTGATGTGACGGACGAAGTCCTCCAGACCGCCCGGGTAGTGGTAGGTCCGGGACTTCACCTTGTGCTCGGCGGGCGCTGCGCCCTCTTCGGCGTGCTTGGGAGCCTCGGCGGTTTCGCTGACCACCTCGTCGGTGATCTCGGTGTCGCTGACCCGCTGGTCGGTGAGGACGATGGTGAGACCCTTGTTCAGGAACGCCATCTCCTGCAACCGGCGCGCGACGGTCTCGAAGTTGAAGGTGGTGGTCTCGAAGATGTCCGGATCCGGCCAGAACCGGATGGTGGTACCGGTCCGCTTCGTCGGCTCGCCCTGGATGAGCTTGCCGGGCTTCGCGTCCTTGTATTCCTGGGTCCAGTGATAGCCACCGGTGTCGATCTCGGCCTCCAGCCGCGTCGACAGCGCGTTGACCACGGAGATGCCGACGCCGTGCAGACCACCGGACACCGCGTAGGACTCGGAGTCGAACTTGCCGCCCGCGTGCAGCTGGGTCATGACGACCTCGATGGTCGGGATACCCTGCGCGTGCATCTCCACCGGGATGCCGCGGCCGTCGTCGATCACTTCGACGCCGCCGTCGGCCAGCAGAGTGACCTCGACCTTCGTCGCGTATCCGGCCATCGCCTCGTCGACGGAGTTGTCGACGACCTCCCAGATCAGGTGGTGCAGACCGCGCTCACCGGTGGAGCCGATGTACATGCCCGGACGCTTGCGAACCGCCTCGAGTCCCTCGAGAACCGTGATGGAGGAGGCACCGTAGTCCTGCTTCCCGGTCGCTCTGGTCGAACCCGATGCGTTGGAGTCTTTGGCAGCCACTGGTCGGTAGCTCTCCTTACTTGCTGATCCCGGCATAGAGCGATCGGACAGCACACGTGGGGCCCTGGTGATGCCTGCTGGAGAATTAGGGTCCACGCGCGGACTGTGCGGAACGCGCCGAAGGTATCGCCGCTAGTTACGTCACCATCCTACTGGTACAGCCAACTTACAACCCACCTCCGACACCCCTCACGGCGGCGTGGATGCGAGAAATCGGAATTCGGTGACTCGGTTCCGCCTCCCGCCGGTTTCGATCCATCAGAAGTGGGCTGAGAGATGCGTTGGCAGGGCGACCCTTCGAGCGCCCGGGATCAGCGAGCGGCGTCGACCCGAGCGATGAACGCGGCGGTGTGGCGCGCCAGCTCCGCTGGGTGTGAGATCGGCGACCAGTGCCGCGCCGGGATCTCGACCCGGCTCAGATGCGGCACCCACCGGTCGGCCTCGGCGTTCACCACGGGCCGCACGGCGCGGTCGCCGGTGGCCACGATCAACTGGACGGGCACCTCGATCGGGCGCGGTCGGGGATGACGCAGGTGGGTCCGGATGTTCGCTCGATAGAGCTTCAGGTTGTTGACCATATCTGTGCGCAGCGTCGGCGCCGTCTCTACCAGCGCGGGGTCCAGGCCGTCGAAGAACGCGAGGAATCGCGGCCAGCGGCTGGCCAACACGCGCAGTCCCGGATCCGGCAGCTTGGGGATCTGGAAGGCGACGGTGTAGGCCGAGGCCACGGCTTGGGTCAGCGCGCCGCGCAGCCGCGCCGAGGTGAGCGGTCCACGCAGATAGGCGCCGAGGAAATCCAGATTCGGACCGGACACCGAGGTGAAGGACGCGATGACGGATGCGGCGTCCGTAGCGGCCACCAACTCCCACCCGATCACCGATCCCCAGTCGTGCCCGAGGACGTGCACCCGCTCACCGGGCGCGACCGCGGCGATGACCGCGCGGACATCCGCCGCGAGCTCTTCGATCCGGTAGGCCTCGACCGCTTCCGGCGCCGAACTGCTCCCCGCGCCACGGTTGTCGAAGGCGATCACGCGATGACGGCCGCCGAGCAGGCCCGCCACCCGGCTCCACAGCAGATGAGTATCGGGCCAACCATGGATCAGCAGTATCGGAACACCCTCGGGATTGCCGCACTCGTAGACCGCGAGCTCGACGTCGCCTCGGTGAACCGTCCGGGTCGCAGTCGCGGGGAACGGGCCGACCGAGGTGGTGATCGTCATCGAGATTCCTTCTGCGCGGACGCTTCGATCCGACGCCGTGGCTTCCGATGGGACGTCGAACCGGGGCGTTCCACGTGAAACGCCCCGAATAAACGTAACACTCGGTATCAGATACTGGCCACCGTGGTCATCCGTAGGTGTCGCGCGGTCCGCGACCTTTGATATGACGCTCGCCCTTGCGCCAGCTCGGCGCAGCGGGCCCCGAGATCTTCAGCGAGGTCACCACCCCCTGCCCGACCGCGGCATTGATCTTCGCGAGGATCTGGCTTTGCAGCATCCGCAGCTGCGTCGCCCAGGCGGTCGACTCGGCGGAGATACTCAATACGCCGTCCTTCAGGGTGACCGGTGTGGCGTGCGCGGCGATGTCCTCGCCGACCACGCCCGCCCAGCGACCGAAGACCATGCCCTCGGCGACTCGGTTCGACCAGCCGCGGCTCCTGGCGATGGAGCCGGCCAGCTTGGACAACAACTGTGGATCGCGATCGTCCGGACCCGCGCCCGACCATCCGGTTCGTCTGCGGCCACCCGTTCGCAGCCTGCGCTGAGGCGAGGAACGCCCCTGACCGACGGATTTTCCGCTCGCCCGTGCCGCCGCACGCGCTTCCTCCAGGGCACGCCGGGCCAGGTCGATTCCGCGCAGTTCGGGTTCCGGTCCGGTGGATTCGGCGGATCCGGGCTCCGGAGGCTGATCGCTCATCGCCCCTCTTTCTCCGCGTCCGATGATTTGTCCCCAGCTTCGATCGAGTTGTCCCCAGCCGTCGCACAAGGTTGCCTGCACCGAGAATCCTGCCTACTGCCTGCCGCAGGCAGGGTTTGAACGCTCTGTTCCCCGCCCAAACTGGCTTTTTCCGGCAAAGTTCGATGACTTGCTCAGCTGTTGCTGGGTGAGGTTTCGGGGAAGCGGGCAAGCGTGACCGGACGAGTTTTCCACAGGTGTTGGGGAATCGGTCTCAACTGTTGAGAACTCGATCGACGATCCCGACGAGAGGTCACTGTAGTGGACCGGGGCGGTGTATGGCGATTCTGTCCACTTCGCCTGTGGATGGCTAGGGCGCCCGCGATTCCGTCGATCCGGTGACCGGATCACGTTCGCCCTCGGCTGCCGGAGGCGTGGCGTGGTCCTGCCGTTGTTTGCCGTCGAAGCCTCCGCTGCCGGACCGATCCTCGGCGAGGATCCGCGAAACACGGCCGTCGGGGCCACCCGCCGTCTCGACGCGCAGCGGCAGCGCGGCGAGTTCGCCGGGCACGTCCTCCGGCACGGCCGCTGTGATCAGCACTTGTTCCGCGCTCGCGGCGACGGCCGCCAGCGCGGCGCGGCGACGCCGGTCGAGCTCGGCGAACACGTCGTCGAGCAGCAGGACCGGTTCGGCGCCGGTGGCGCGCAGCAGCTCGAACGCGCCCAAGCGCAATGCCAGCGCGAACGACCAGGACTCGCCGTGACTGGCGAACCCCTTCGCGGGCGAATCGCCCAACACCAGGTCCAGGTCGTCGCGGTGCGGACCGATCAGGCAGACACCACGTTCGAGTTCCCTCGGACGCGCGGCGGCGAGTTCACGCAGCATGATCGCCGCGAGCTCCTCGGTGTCCTCCGGGCGTGGAGGCCTGGCCGGATCCAGGAACTCGGGGGGAAGCGCGGCGCTGCGATACGCGATCGACGCGGGCCGGGATTCGGGGGCGATCGACGCATAGGACTGGGCGAGATAGGGCGCGAGATCGTGCACCAAACGCAGCCGTTGGACGAGCAGGACGGACGCATGCTCGGCGAGGTGCCCGTCCCACACGTCCAGAGTGCTCAGGTCGGCCTTCGACCTGGCCTGCCGCCCAGCGGTTTTCAACAGCGCCGAGCGCTGGCGCAGCACCCGGTCGTAGTCGCTGCGGACCGCGGCCAGCCGGGGTAGGCGACTTGTGCACAACTCGTCCATGAATCGACGGCGTTCCCCGGGATCGCCGCGGACCAGAGCGAGATCCTCCGGGGCGAACAACACCGTCTGCAGGATCCCCAGGATCTCCCGGGTCCGGCGGACCGGCGAGCGGTTGATCTGCGCGCGGTTCGCGCTGCCCTGATTCAGCTCGACATCGATGCGCAGCTCGCGGCCGGCGTTGACCACCGTGGCGCCGATCCGGGCGCGCTCGGTCCCGGTCCGGATCAACGGAGCTTCCGTGGCGACGCGATGCGACCCGAGCGTGGCCAGGTAGCCGATCGCTTCCAGCAGGTTCGTCTTGCCGTTGCCGTTCGATCCCAAGAAAACGGTTCGACCTGGGGATAAATCCAGTTCGGCATGCTCCCACGAGCGGAAGTCACGCAGCGACAGAGCTCGGACGAACATCCGCTATCGCGCCCCTGCCTGCGTCGAAGCGGACATTTCCGCCGGTGGAAGCATTGCTGGCGCGTCCTGCGCATGCCGCTCGGCGAGCCATACCCCTGTGGAACACCTGTGGATAAAGTGGATCCTCCGCTTTGCGGCGACCGATTTCTCTGCCGTCGCTGGGAATTCTCCAGCGACGGCACCGCTCACCCGCGCTGGATCACGCGGAGCGGATCCGCCGGGAACCAGATCGTGCACAGGCGATCAGCCCGGGAGCCGGACCGGCATCAGCAGATAGATGTACGGGCTCGACAGCGCCGCGAACGTCCCCGAGTCGAGTACCTCGGGCTCTTCCTCCGACGCGGGCAGCAGCACGGCGGGCCTGCTCGGCGTGGTGAAGCCGAAGGTGACCCGGTCGGCGTGCAGCGCGGACAGGCCGTCGATGAGATAACCGGGATTGAACGCGATGGTCAGGGATTCGCCGCGGAAATCCGCCTCCAGCCACTCCTCGGCCCGGCCGGCATCGTCGCCGCCCGCCGACAGCAGCAGGCCGTCGGCGGAGAACTCCAGCCGCACCTGCGCGCCGCGTTCGGCGACCAACGCGACGCGCTTGATGGCGTCGGTGAGCGCGGCGACGGCCAGGGTGGCGATCGAGGTGTGCTCCTTGGGGAGCAATTGGCGGAACTTGGGGAATTCCGCGTCCAGCAGGCGGGTGGTGGTCCGGCGGCCCGCGTTCACGATGCCGAGCAGGCCGTCCGACCCCGCACCGGTGCCAAGGGACAGCTGGACGGGCGCGTCGGAGGGTCCGAGCGTCTTGGCGGCCTCCGACAGCGTCCTGGCCGGAATGAGTACCGAAGTCTCGATATCTGCGCGTGCGGGCTGCCATTCGATGTGCCGGACGGCGAGGCGGAACCGGTCGGTGGCCGCGAGCACGACCTGCGATCCCTCGATCTCCACCCGGATACCGGTCAGCATGGGCAAGGTGTCGTCGCGGCCGGCGGCGACGGCGACCTGACCGACCGCCTCGGCGAAGACATCCACGCTCAGTGCACCGGTCTGCTGAGGCACCTCGGGAAGTTGGGGATAATCCTCCACCGGCATGGTCGGCAGGGAGAACTTCGCGCTGCCACAGGTGATCAGCACGCGCGTGCCGTCGACGGAGACGTCGACGGGCTTGTTGGACAGCGCCTTGGTGATGTCGGCGAGCAGACGACCGGAGACCAGCACCTGCCCGGGACCCGCGACCTCGGCCGCGACCCGTACCTGTGCGGAGACCTCGTAGTCGAAGCCGGAGACGGTCAAGCCGTCCTCGTCGGCGACCAGCAGCACACCGCCGAGTACCGGAACCGGCGGCCGGGACGGAAGACTGCGCGCCACCCAGGCGACGGACTCGGCGAAATCCTCGCGGGCGACCCGAAACTTCATGCTTGCAAGCTCCATCGCCCGATCTGTCCTCTCCCGGTTCCGTGATCTGTTGTCGGCTCGTCAGTGTCGGTGCTCGAAAGGGTCCTGCCGAATCGGCCGCCTTCGAAGTCTGGCACAGGCGACCGACATCAAACCGTACCCGCGCGAGGGACATGCACCTAGCCCGACCCTCCGGTGCCGCCGATGGCCGAGCCACGAGCGGACAGGAGCGGGGCGGCGAGGGAGATCGGGCCGGGCGTGCGGTGGTCGGGCGGACGCCGCCGGCGATCGGTCGTCGGGACGGGTGATCCCGCTCCGGGTCGGTCCCTCTTCTTTGCCGGAAACCGGGAGCGGACGGCGAAGTGCGTCGCTCGACCGACTTTCCACACACCCTGTTTTGAAGAGAGATCTCTAATGAAAAGAACTGAAGTAGTAGTAGGCGCTGTGGATTCTGTGGACTGCGGCCGAAACCGCTGTTCAGGGGGCGTGGTGCCGTGGGGATGGCCATGGAGTGTCTCGAGGATGAACACGAGGCGTCTGTGGAGGTTCCGTGGTTGTCCCAGATTCATCCTCGAGCGCTCCTCGAGTTGTTCCACCGGATTCACCCGGTTGTTCACACATGTGCACGAGATCGTGGACAGCTCGAGGAATCCTCGAGGACTCCACACGGACTCCTCGAGGATTCCACAAGGCCCGATCCGGACACTCCCCTGGTCAGCGGCTGTGCGCAACTCTGCCTGGGGAAACTGTTGAATTCGCCCTGTGAGTGAACTCGAGGGAGCGGTTGCCCCGACCTGTGCACGGATCCGTGGACAAACCGGTGGATTCCTCGAGGACTCCACAAGGATTCCTCGAGGAATCCACAACCCACAAAAAAGCACCGCCCCAGGTCAGGGGCGGTGCTCAGATGTGGATAGCGCTCAGCGGGAGCGCTGCTTGATCCGGGCTGTGAGTTCTTGCACCTGGTCGTAGACGCGGCGCCGCTCGGTCATCTCCTTGCGTACCTTCTTCTCCGCGTACATCACCGTGGTGTGGTCGCGGCCGAATGCCTGGCCGATCTTCGGCAGGGACAGGTCGGTCAACTCGCGGCAGAGGTACATGGCGATCTGCCTGGCTTGGGCCAGCGGCCGCGCCTTACCTGGACCGGTGAGTTCTTCGAGTGTGGTGTTGAAGTACTCCGCCGTGACGGCCATGATCGTGGCCGCGTTGATCTCCAGGGCCGCGGTGTCCGGCATCAGATCGCGCAGCACCACTTCCGCCAGCGGAAGGTCCAGCGGCTGGCCGTTCAACGAGGCGAACGCGGTCACCCGGATCAGCGCGCCCTCCAGCTCGCGGATGTTGCGCTCCACCCGGCTTGCGATCAGTTCCAGCACGTCGTGCGGTACGTCGAGCCGGTCCATCCGCGCCTTCTTCCGCAGGATGGCGATGCGTGTCTCCAGCTCCGGCGGCTGTACGTCGGTGATCAGTCCCCATTCGAATCGGGTCCGCAGCCGCTCTTCGAGTGTGGCCAGTTGCTTGGGCGGACGATCCGAGGAGACGACGATCTGCTTGTTGGCGTTGTGCAGGGTGTTGAAGGTGTGGAAGAACTCCTCTTGGATGCCTTCCTTGCCCTCGATGAACTGGATGTCGTCGACCAACAGGATGTCGGTCTCGCGGTAGCGGCGCTTGAACGCGACCTTGCGGTCGTCACGCAGGCTGTTGATGAAGTCGTTGGTGAACTCTTCGGTCGAGACGTACTTGACCCGCATGCCGGGGAAGAGACGCTGTGCGTAATGGCCGGCCGCATGCAAGAGATGGGTCTTGCCCAACCCCGATGCGCCCCAGACGAACAACGGGTTGTAGGCCCGAGCCGGGGCTTCGGCGATGGCGACGGCCGCGGCATGCGCGAAGCGGTTGGACGCGCCGATGACGAAGGTCTCGAAGGTGTACTTCGCGTTCAGACTTGCCGAGGACGTCGACGGAGCGGGTGCTTCCTGCGACTTGGCGAAGTAAGTGGGCCAGGAGTTGCGGACGTTCACCACGGGCTCGTCGTCCTGGTCGCGGTCACCTACCGGCTCACGCACCGGATCGTGCGCCAAGCCCGTGTCGTCGTCGGTGGTCTCGCGCAGCGGCGCGCGCAGCGGGCCGCGCACACCGCTCGGCGACGGCTCCGGATTGAACAGTGACTCTTGCCCCGGAGGGATGGCGGGCTCTCGCCGCGGCGGAAGCCCGGGTTCGCGGCGCGGCGCGGCGTCGGGCCCGGACATCATGGGCAGCTCGGCCGTCGTGGCGTACTCACCGCGCGGTGGATAGTCGGCGTGCGCGTACTCCGGCTGGCGGTACTCCTCCGGCGGCGCGAAGTCCTGCCCGTATTCGGTGCCCGGGTAGTCGGAGCCGTCGTGGTACGCGGGCGCCGCAGGAAAGTCGGTGGGCTGTGCATAACGTGGCCCCGGGTAGGCATCGCGACCGGGAAACTCCGAACCCGGGTAGGCGGCGGGAGCACGGCCCTCTCGGTTGCGCTCCGGCCTGCTCGTCAACCGCGCGTGCCGCGGCGTGTTGGTCTGCCGGTCGACGGTCGGGGTGGTCGGGGCGGCGATGCGAACGCCGAGCCCTTCCACCTGAGGCCCGAGCCGACGGCCGAGGGAACGGAGGATGGGCTCGCGCAGATCGCGTTCGATGGCCTCCTGGGCCAGCGACGAGGGCACGGAGAGCAGCGCGAACCCCTGTGCGACCGTCAGCGGCTTGACCAGCTTCAGCCAAGCCTGCTGTGCTCGGGTCACCGGAGGAATAGCGCCGTCGGGCGACCCGGTGGTCAGCTCGGTGACAACCTCGGGCCACACCGTGGCCAGCACGTTCTGCTCGTCGTCCATGCAGTTTCCTCCCCGGAGTAGGTCGATAGGAGCAGACGGCCGGGGCACGCGTGGAATGTGATGCTCGGGATGGATCCCGTGATCCTGCGTACGTCCGTAACCGGTTCGGACGCTGCCCGGGTCCCCCATCTGGACAGCGGCGTGGCACCGTCGGCCCTACGAATATGCCACTCCAGTGGTCTTTCCACACAATTATCCACAGATGTGGAGAACCCTCGGGAACTGTGAAACGCGCGTACGCGCAGGAAGGGCAACGCCACGACCTGGGGTTCTGCGGCAATCGCCTGGCTACGTACCTTAGTGGTGCGGGGTGCGCGATGGCTAGGGGTGTGGACGAACTCACGGTCATTGCCAGAATGCCTGAATCCGGCGAGCCGATTCCGCCTGGTCGCTGGGGGCGAGCGAAGCGATGGGGCGAGTTTGACCCGCCCCGAGCCGATCAGTACCCTCGTACAGTCACCCCTTGGTGCGGTGGCGGTCTTGTGCTGACCGCGTTTAGGTCGTGATCGACCGACTGTGCGCCAGGACCGACGCGCGCCGATGATGACCAGACCTGCGATTCATTCGCGCAATATACGTATCACCGACAAGCTTCGGGCACTACCTGGTGCCCGCCTACTCGAGGAGTGTTGACCGTGGCCAAGGGCAAGCGGACGTTCCAGCCGAACAACCGTCGTCGGGCGCGGGTTCACGGCTTCCGCCTCCGGATGCGCACCCGTGCGGGCCGCGCCATCGTGTCGGCGCGTCGCCGTAAGGGCCGCGCCTCCCTCACTGCCTGATCCTCGCTCTCGGACGCTCGGGTGTTGCCTGAGCCGTATCGGTTGCATCATCGTGCCGACTTCTCCCGGACGGTGCGCCGCGGCCAGCGAATCGGGAGACGTGATCTGGTCGTACATGCGCTCGCGCACGGGTATGACGGAATCGTGGGCGCGAATGGACGACACGATCAGGTCCCGGACGACGTGCTGATCCGCGTGGGCGGACCGCGCTTCGGGCTGATCGTCAGCAAGGCGGTGGGCAACGCGGTGATTCGACATCGCGTCGCCCGCCGCCTGCGTCATATGTGTGCCCAGGTGGTCGACGAATTGCCCGCCGAGACCGATGTCGTCATCCGCGCGCTTCCTGGCGCCGCTACAGCGTCGTCGGACGACCTGCTGCGCCAGCTGCGCACCGCACTGCGCAAGCTCGGCGTCGGCGCTCAGGCGGGTATGTCGACGGGTGGCCTGGCATGAGCCTCTGGGCGAAGATCGCCAGACTGCCCGCGAACGTGCTGATCTTTTCGATCGAGCTGTATCGGACCTACGTCTCCCCCACCCGCATGCCGGTGTGTCGATTCACCCCGACCTGTAGTGAGTACGCGGTGACCGCATTGCGCACTCGGGGCCTGTTCATGGGGCTCTTACTGACGGTCGTGCGCTTGGCCAAATGCGCGCCCTGGCACCCTGGTGGGTGGGACCCCGTCCCGGAGCGGAAGCGGAGTACGCATCGCGCCGAGCCGGCGGAAGGGGCAGCGACCGACGCGACGTCGCAGGAAACGAGCCTGCTCACCGGACCGCGGTCGGAGCCGAAAGCTTGTAAAGGATCGCCGCACGCGGTGATCGGCGACACGAACGACGGGAGTGCATAGAGCCGTGCTCGACTTCATCTATTACCCGGTGTCCTGGATCCTCTGGTTCTGGCATCGGGTCTTCGGGTTCGCGTTCGGCGCGGACAACGGTCTCACCTGGGCGCTGGCCGTGGTGTTCCTGGTGTTCACCTTGCGCCTGGTGCTCTACAAGCCGTTCGTCAAGCAGGTGCGCACCACAAAGCAGATGCAGGAACTGCAGCCGCAGATCAAAGAGCTGCAGAAGAAGTACAAGAACGACCGTCAGAAGATGGCGGTCGAGATGCAGAAGCTTCAGAAGGACAACGGCTTCAACCCGCTGATGGGCTGCCTGCCGATTCTCGCTCAGGTGCCGGTGTTCCTCGGACTCTTCCACGTGCTGCGCTCGTTCAACCGGACCGGGCACGGTATCGGCCAGCTCGGAATGACGCCGGAGCAGAACGCGAACACCGCGAACTACGTCTTCAGCGCCGCCGATGTCCAGTCCTTCCTGAGCGCTCGCATCTTCGGTGCGCCGATCTCGGCGTTCATCACCATTCCGCCCCCCCAGTTGCAGGCCTTCGCCGACTACGGCGGCGTGCCGACCAAGTTGAGCATCGCGCTCGTCGCGATCCCCCTGATGGTCATCGCCGGTATCGCCACGCACTTCAACGCGCGTGCTTCGGTCGCGCGGCAGACGCCGGAAGCCGCGGCCAACCCCCAGGCCGCGATGATGAACAAGCTCGCGTTGTGGGTGTTCCCGCTCGGCGTGCTCGTCGGTGGCCCGTTCCTGCCGATCGCCATCCTGCTGTACTGGGTCTCCAACAACATCTGGACCTACGGGCAGCAGCACCTCGTGTTCGGCCGCATGGCGAAAGAAGAAGAGGCCAAGAAGCAGGCGAAGCTCGAGCAGCGCGCGCAGAACGCGCCCAAGCCCGGAGCCAAACCGGTCAACGTGAAGAAGAAGCCGACCGCCGCCGCTGCCGATGCCGCGTCGGACGAGGACACTGCTGTCGCGTCGACGAACGGCACTGCGAAGCCGCCGAAGCAGTCGGCGGGCCAACGGCGTCCGGCCGGGCAGAAACGGCCGGGCAACCGGGGCAGGGCGAACCAGAAGCGCAAGCGCTGATCGCACCATCGGTGGGCCGAGTCGCCCACCTCGATCGCTGAGCAACCCCTTGATCGCGAATACCGCCCGGCGGCGATTGCCCGGCGCGCGCGATGAGCAGATGAAGGAAATCAAATGACTGTTGAGACCGACGGAGGGGACGCCACCGTGGCGACGACGACGGCGAACGCCGGAGCGGACACCGACGATGTCGTGAATGATGCCGAGGAAGCGCTCATCGAAGAAGGCGAGATCGCGGGCGACTATCTCGAACAGTTGCTCGACGTGCTGGACTTCGACGGCGACATCGATCTCGACGTGGAAGGCGATCGCGCCGTGGTGAGCATCGACGGCGGACGTGACCTGACCAAGCTCGTCGGACGTAACGGTGAGGTGCTCGACGCGTTGCAGGAACTGACCCGGCTCGCCGTCCAGCAAGCGACCGGAGTGCGGAGCCGGCTGATGCTGGACGTGGCGGGTTGGCGAGCCAAGCGGCGGTCCGAGCTGAGTGAACTCGGCGCAGCGGCGGCGCAGCGCGTACTGGACTCCGGTGAGCCGGAGTCGCTGGCGCCCATGACTCCGTTCGAGCGCAAGATCGTGCACGATGCGGTGGCGGCCGTGGAGGGCGTCAGCAGCGAGAGCGAAGGTGTGGAACCGAACCGGCACGTGGTGGTCGTTCCCGGCTGAGTCGCGACATCCCCGGAGCGGGCGGCGTGTTTCGCGGCCCGGATGGGTAGTGGTTGGATAGGGCCTCTGGTCTTCGGACCGGGGGCCTTGTTCGTGTCCGGAGCCCGATTGCTCGTTCGTAGATCGACCCGAGTTCGGAAGGATGTTTCACGTGGAACGAGATCTCGGTGGAACCACCGCGGAGCCCGTGGAGTTGGAGCCACCCGCGTCGGCGGCGACCGTCTTCGGCGACCGACTCGATCTCGCGCGTCGATATCACACGGCGCTCGCGACCGCGGGCGTGGAGCGCGGACTGATCGGCCCGCGCGAGGTGCCCCGCCTCTGGGATCGCCACATCCTCAACTGTGCGGTACTCGGCGAGTTGATCGCCGAGGGCGCGTCCGTGGTCGATATCGGCAGCGGTGCGGGCCTGCCGGGCATCCCGCTCGCCATCGCGCGTCCGGATCTCCGGATCACTCTGGTCGAACCACTGCTGCGCCGCACGATCTTCTTGAGCGAGTTCATCGAATCGGTCGGACTGGACGTGACCGTGGTGCGAGGGCGCGCGGAGCAGTCGGGTGTGATGAAGGAGGCCGGTGGCGCGGATGTGGTCACGTCCCGCGCGGTGGCCCCGCTCGGGAAACTCGCCCAATGGTCCCTTCCTCTCCTCCGCGACCACGGGCACATGCTCGCCCTCAAGGGAGCGAGCGCGGCCGAGGAACTCGAACGCGATGGCGACGCGCTGACGAAGGCCGGCGCAGGTAACGCGGTCGTCCTGGAATGTGGCGTCGGTCTGGTGGCGACGCCCACGATGGTGATCAGCGCAGAGCGCCTCCCCCGCGCTGAGCGAGCCACCCGACGGCGCGCCGAACGAGCGGTCGAGCGTGGCGGAAAGGCCGTCCGCGCCGCGACGACGGAGCGTGCGCGTAAGCGTGCGGCACGCAAGGCCAAGTAGAAGCTTCGATCGCGAAGACTCGACCGTCGACCTCGGGCCTGGGATCGTTTCGTCACTCTGACGGAATGGCCCGGTTGAACGCGCGTCGGCACCGGACTCGGCGGGCGATCTATCCGAACTTGATTTGCTTTCTTTCGATCCGTCGGCTGGACGGAGGGGTCCCATGCGGTACGTCCGTCTGGAACGGCGTGGCCGCTTGGTGGCTGAAGTCGAGGCGTGCGTCTGCCGTGGCCGGCACCTGAGCGAGGATCGGCAGGCAGCCCATCAGCGGGTTGAAGCCGTTGTCCTGCGATCAGCGCTTGCGCTTCTGATTCGCCGTAAGGGCCGCGCCTCCCTCACTGCCTGATCCTCGCTCTCGGACGCTCGGGTGTTGCCTGAGCGAAGTTCCATGCGAGCGCGTCCGAGTCACACTCGACTTCATCGGGGTGCGTCTCGAACTACACCTCGAGCATGAGACAGGAGTGGGTTGCGGACCTAGCGGGCGCTTCTCGGATCAGGAGGCCGCGGCCCATGTTTCACGTGAATCAAAGTCCCCCGGAACGAGTCCGCCGGAATCCTGAGCGCGTCTGGAATTGCCGCCCGATGTTTCACGTGAATCGGTCTTGCCCCCGCTGGAGACGCGATCAGTCTCCCAACACAACTGAGGGGCAATACGTGTGGCGCTCTGGCCGCTGCGTCACTCGCGAAGCGCGACAACGCATACCTCGGCGCCGGCAGTTCTGTCGATGCGCGACTGAGCTCAATCCATTCGAAGTAGCGCGGGGCAGTGTGCCGGTCCGAGGTCGTCAGCCGAAGCATCTGAACCAGCTCGGTCGAACAGCCACTGCGAGTAGTCATCCGCGATCCGCGATCGGTCACGCGGCATGCCTGCTGTCCCACGCACCGTCCGGCGGCAATGTTCCATGTGAAACAGCGCGCGCGTCGAGGCGAATTCGTGCGGATTTGCGTGTCGCTTTGCGCCTCGCCGCGATTCAGCTTTCTTAAACCGCTCAGTGCTGGCAAGCTAGTGTGCGTCGGGCGTGAGCGTAGGTGCCACGAGGGATCTGGTTGTCACAGCGGCGCGCAGCTCCGCTCGGTCGATCGGGCGCCGCGGAGCCAGTTGTGCATCGTGTTCGAACCGACAAAGGCTGTTGCAGATACGACGCCGACCCGTCCCGTCGCGCGCACGTGTTCTGAAGTTTCTCGGGTTAGGAGCTGTCTATGTCGAGCGGTCCGGCGAATGTTTCACGGGAAACAACGTCGCGCGTGCCGGGGATGCTGGACTCCAGCAATTTCGACACGGAGGCATTCGGAAGTACGCCGTTCGGGCACATCTCCCCCAGCGAGACCCCGATAGCCGCCGAAGCCCAACGTGCAAGTCAGGTCCTCCATCCAGGAAAGGTGACTGTGCCGAAACCCCACGAGCAACGGATCATCACGATCGCCAATCAGAAAGGCGGCGTCGGGAAGACGACCACCGCCGTGAATCTGGCGGCCGCCTTGGCGCATCAGGGGATGACGGTGCTTGTGATCGACCTCGATCCGCAGGGCAACGCCAGCACCGCCCTGGGTATCGAACACCACTCGGGTGTCCCCTCCAGCTACGAGCTGCTCATCGGCGAGGTCTCGGTCAGAGACGCTATCCAAACGAGTCCGCACAGCGAGCGCCTCCTCTGCATCCCCGCGACCATCGACCTGGCGGGCGCCGAGATCGAACTCGTGTCTATGGTGGCCCGGGAGGGGCGCCTGAAAGCCGCTATCCAAGAGGCGAATATCGCCGGATACGACATCGACTACGTGATGATCGACTGCCCGCCTTCCTTGGGCCTGCTGACGGTCAACGCGCTCGTCGCGGCGAAAGAGGTGCTGATCCCGATTCAGTGCGAGTACTACGCGCTGGAAGGCGTGGGTCAGCTACTTCGCAATATCGGCTTGGTGCAGGCGCATTTGAACCCGGAACTGCACGTCTCGACCGTGATCCTCACGATGTACGACGGGCGCACCAAGTTGGCCGACCAGGTCGCCGAGGAGGTTCGCGGGCACTTCGGCGATGTCGTACTGCGGTCGGTGATTCCACGCAGCGTGAAGGTGTCGGAGGCGCCTGGTTACGGCATGACGGTGCTCGATTATGATCCAGGCTCCCGGGGCGCGATGAGCTACCTGGACGCCGGACGCGAAATGGCGGCCCGCGCGGTGGCCCCGCGTGTCGCCGCGACGAAGTCGGCGGAGTGACTCGGCCGGCCGGGTCGACGCTCGGCACAGTGCGGTTCGGTAGCGGAATGAGGAAGGGGTCGGTAGACCGATGAGTCAGGCGAAGAAGGGTGGTCTCGGGCGCGGTCTCGCCGCGCTGATCCCGACGACACCGACGGCATCACCGGGCCTCAGTAGCGCTGCGGCGAGTGTTATCGGTCTGGATCCGGTCGGGCCGCAGCCCCCCTCGGCCTACCTGCACCGGGTACCGGATCCCGCCGACAACGCCGAACTGGAAGCAGGCGGCGCCGTCTACCGGGAGATCCCGCCGGACCAGATCGAGCCGAATCCCAAGCAGCCGCGTACGGTCTTCGAAGAAGACGCGCTGGCCGAGCTGGTGCATTCGATTCGCGAATTCGGTTTGATGCAGCCGATCGTGGTGCGCCGGACCGAACCGGGTGTGGACCGCTATCAGCTGGTCATGGGCGAGCGGCGGTGGCGGGCCTGTCAGGAGGCGGGCCTGGCCGCGATTCCCGCGATCGTCCGGGAGACCGCGGACGAGTCCATGCTGCGCGACGCCCTGCTGGAGAACATCCACCGGGTGCAACTGAACCCGCTCGAAGAGGCGGCGGCCTACCAGCAGCTGCTGGAGGAATTCGACGTCACTCACGAAGAATTGGCTTCGCGAATCGGTCGCTCTCGCCCCGTCGTGACGAATATGATCCGTCTACTGAAGTTGCCGATCCCGGTGCAGCGCCGGGTCGCGGCGGGCGTACTGTCCGCCGGGCACGCGCGGGCACTGCTCGGTCTCGAAGCGGGTGCGGACGCTCAAGAGGTGCTCGCCGCCCGGATCGTCGCCGAGGGACTCTCGGTCCGGGCTACCGAGGAAGCCGTCATGCTGGCGAACCGAGAGCAGGACGCGGCCGTGCCCTCTCCCGTCGCTCGGCGCAAGCCGATCGAGATGCCAGGCCTACAAGCCGTGGCCGAACGGCTGTCCGGTTCCTTCGACACCCGGGTTCTCGTGAGTATGGGCAAGCGCAAAGGCAAGATCGTCGTCGAGTTCGGGTCGGTCGAAGACCTCGAACGGATCGTCGCCCTGATGGAGCAGAACGCACCCGCAGTGTGACAGAAGTGACGAAATTTAACTTGTGGTTTCGATAGGTGCGAGTACCCGGCCGAAACGTCACTGTGACGGCAGGGGTACGGCACGGCTGCGAGCGTCTATCGCTCCCGGCGGAGCAACACAAGTTCTTCCGACCAACAGCACAGCGACATGGAATGAGGCAGGTTCCCGTTGATCGCTTATTCTTGCTGGCGAGCAAACATTGATGCGACGTGAGCGTGGATGAATCGGACAGCTGGAGGCTGAGCAGAGCGGTGTCGACCAGCGTCACAGCACTAACCCTCGGCGGACTCGAGAAGCTTCCCGCGCATGCGCGGCGCTGTGTCTTCTGGGAGATGGACCCCGCCGTGGCCGAGGACTCGCGCAACTTCAGCGATCCGGTGTTCGAGAAGGAAGCCTGGCTGTCCACGGTCATGCTGGAGTGGGGTTCGTGCGGGCAGGTGGCGAACGTCGACGGCAACGTCGCCGGCTGCGCCTTGTACGCGCCACCGAGCGCCGTGCCGCGCGCCACGCTCTTCCCCACCTCCCCCGTGAGCCCGGACGCGATCCTGTTGACCACGCTGCGGGCCGAATTCCCCTATCAGGATGCCGATGTCGCCCACAGCCTGGTTCAGGCCGTGGTGTCCGATCTGGTGCGTCGCGGCGTGCGCGCCCTGGAGGCTTTCGGTATCCGCACCGACCCGACCACGCAGGCGCTCTCGGAGCGGTCCGGCTCGATGACACTGCTGGAGCGGATCGTCGCGCCGATCAAGAATGCGAACCCGGCGGGCGCGACGACCGAATGCTCACCCGAGAGTTGCATGATCGATGCCGACTTCCTGGAGGATGTCGGCTTCGAGGTCGTGGCCCCGCATCACCGATTCCCGCGCTTGCGGTTGGAGCTCGCCTCCGACCACGGCTGGAAGGAAGACGTTGAACGGGCGCTGGATCAGCTGCTCGCGGCGGCGTCGATGACCGCGCCGACTCGTATCGGAGCGCGTTGAGCTGAACATCGAAGCGCCCCCTGCCGGTCTGGAAAGGGCAGGGGGCGCTTCGACTTACGAAAGACCGATGGCTACATCCGGTCGGCGGCAGCCAGCTCTTCGGCCAGCAGTTCCGCGAAAGTGTATGTGCCGGTGGGCTGGTCGTCCTGACCGAGCAGGTACAGCCGCTTCACCGAGATCAGAATGGCTTCGGCGATCACGTCGCGCATGCGCGGGTTTGTGAGCACCGAGGCATCGTATTCGTTTGTCAGATAACCGATGTCGACCTGCACGGTGGGCATCTTGGTGAGACGCAGCAGATCCCAGGTTCGCGCGTGAGTGCGGCAGTCCTGCAACGACGTTCGGGCGACGACCTCGCGCTGGATGAACCCGGCCAGCACCTGCCCGATCATGGACACCGAGCCGTGTGAGTTGCCGAAGTAGAACCCGGCAACGCCGTTGGCGAGCGGGCTCGGGTTAGCGGCACAGCGCAGGGAGATCATCAGATCGGCGTCGAAGGCGTTGGATGTTTCCGCGCGTTCGGCGTCGGTGGGGTTGGCGCCCCACGGCCGCGACAGGAAGGTCTCCATGCCCGTGGCAGCCATCCGCCCCTCCAGACGGCTGGCGAGATCCCACAGAATCTCCGACTCGTAGACGTCGCCGTACTCGGTGGGCACGGCACCACCCTTGTCCGGACCGCCGAGACCCGGATCGATGACGATCCGCTTGCCGGTCAGCTGCGGCCCAGCCCGGTGCACGACCTCTTCCTCAGCGATCCGGTGTGGATTGCCGCCGGTCACCCTGGCGCCGAGCAGGTCGAGCGAGCGCAGCGTGTCGGGACCGCAGATGCCGTCGGCCGACAGGCCGATCTCCCGCTGGAAGGCGGTCAGCGCGTCGTGGGTGTGCGGACCGAAGTAGCCGTCGACCCGGTGCACGTAGAAGCCGAGGTCCTGCAGCCTGCGCTGGAGCGTGGCCACATCGTCGCCGTACAGCGGCGCGGACAGCTGATAGATCAGCGTGCGCGCGCCGAGTCGGTAGGACGCTTCCTTCAGTGCCCGGTAGGTCGCCGGACCGACCACACCGTCGACGAGTAAACCGCGATGCTGCTGAAACGCGCGAACCGCGGAGTCGAGGTGATGGTCGAAGGACACTTCGGTGTCCTTCCAATATTCGCGTGCGTCCGCGTTGTCGGCAGCGATGTGCGCGTGTAGGAACCCGAGGCTTGCCAGGGTGCTCCGAACCTCTGCAACGGCTGGACCGGAATCGCCGTGACGAAGTCGGTGCATGCGTGAGAGCCCTTTCCTTCCGTCAAACCCGCGGGTACCCACTCATGCGATGGGATACACCTTCGCACGACCGGAGCGTCGGTCGATTGTCTCAGACCCGGACCGGGTTTCGACAATCCCCGGGTCCAGGCATCCTACGGCGCGTCCTCAGATGACGTCTTCGAGTTCGCGCAGAAGAGCCGCTTTGCCCTTCGCTCCGACGATCTGCTTGACCGGCTTACCGCCGCGGAACAGCATCATAGTGGGCAGCGAGAGGATCTGATAATCGCGGGCGGTGCTCGGGTTGGCGTCCACATCCAGCTTCGCGACGGTCAGCTTGTCCGCGTGCGCGCCCGCGATCTCCTCCAGGACGGGCGCGACCATCTTGCACGGGCCGCACCAGTCGGCCCAGAAATCGACGAGGACCGGCTTCTCACTCAGCAGCACGTCGTCGGCGAAGGACGCGTCGGTGACGGTGACCGTGTTGGCGGACTCGGACATGGATGTTCTCCTTGCGATACAGCGAGACGGAAAGGTATGGCTCGTCCAGCGCGAGCTCAGTTGGCGGCCACCGACTCACCCGCGTGGGCGAGGGTGTTCGAGGTGATGTCGCCCTGCTCGGCCAACCAGCGCTCGGCGTCGATGGCCGCACGGCAGCCCGTGCCCGCGGCGGTGATCGCCTGCCGGTAGGTGTGGTCGACGAGATCACCCGCGGCGAAGACGCCGGGGATCTCGGTCGCGGTCGTGGGGTGCTGTACCAGCACGTATCCTTCGTCGTCCAAGGCGACCTGGCCCTTGACGAGTTCGCTGCGCGGATCGTGGCCGATCGCGACGAACAGGCCGGTGGCGGCCAGCTCGGAGGTTTCGCCGGTCCGGGTGTCACGCAGGGTCAGATGGGTGACGCTGTTCTCCCCGTGCACCTCGGCCACCTCGGCGTTGAGCACGAACTTGATCTTCTCGTTCGCCTTCGCCCGTTCCAGCATGATGCGGGAGGCTCGGAACTCCTCGCGGCGGTGCACGATGGTGACGCTGGAGGCGAACTTGGTCAGGAAGGTCGCCTCTTCCATCGCGGAGTCGCCGCCGCCGACCACCACGATGTCCTGGCCCTTGAAGAAGAACCCGTCGCAGGTGGCGCAGGCGCTGACACCGCGGCCGAGCAGCCGCTGCTCGCCCGGAACGTTCAAGTAGCGCGCGGCCGAGCCCATGGCGAGAATCACGGCGTAGGCGTGGAAGGTCTCGCCGCCGACGACGACCTTCTTGATCGGGCCGGTCAGGTCGACCGCCTCGACGTCCTCGGTGCGGATGTCCGCGCCGAACCGCTTGGCCTGCTCGCGCATCTCCTCCATGAGATCCGGGCCCATGATGCCGCCGCGGAAGCCGGGGAAGTTCTCGACCTCGGTGGTGGTCATCAGCGCACCGCCGAACTGGGTCCCCTCGAACTGCAACGGCTGGAGCTCGGCGCGGCCCGCGTAAACGGCGGCCGTGTAGCCGGCGGGGCCGGAGCCGATGATGATCAGGTCGCGAACTGGCGTGCCGGTGTCGCTTTTTTGCTCGCTACGCTCGCTCATGGGGCCCTTCCGGGGAGATTCGATCGGACGTGTCGGTCAACAACAGGGTAATGGCTGTTGTTCCCGCGTCGGCGGGGGTCACACCGCGCGGGTGGCCCAGATCGCAAGGTCAGCCGATGTCCTGCAGCGCCTTGCGCTGAGGATCGCCGGTAGCGCAACCGGTCCCGACGACCAGCGCGGTGATCTGCGGCGGGCGGGGGCCGTTCAGCAGGATGAGCACCGCGTTGCCGCCCTGGAATCGGATGTCGGTCGAGCCGAGGATCGTGCGGTCCAGGCCGTTCGCCCGTACGCAACGCTCGAGCGCTTCCGGGCCGGCCAGGGCTCCGGTGACGTTGTGCCTGCCCAGCGCGCCGAGGGCCACGGTGGCGGTGAGATCGTCACCCCAGTCGTCTTTTCCCGATGTCGGCTGCGCCGTGGGCGCTGGGTCGTCTCCGCTGCGCATCGTCGAAGCCCACACACCCGCGCCGACGACGGCGACGATCGCCGCGGCTGCCGCGGCCAACCAGCGCAACCTGCCGCGGCGACGCTCGTCCAGAGCCACCGGCGCGGATTCGAAATCTTTTGCTTCGCACACGGATTCGCTTACTTGCGGGGGCGGAAACTCATGAACCGTGGCGCCTTCGGGTGGCTCCAGCTCGCCGACGAACCGCGCGAGCCGGGCCGCCACGTCTTCCGGCATCGGATGGACTATGCGCTCGTCCCCACCCAAGGCACGCAGCTCGGCACTCACGTCATCCAGCGCGCGCAGATACCGCACCGCTTCCGGGTCGCGCGAGACGATCGGCCACAACTGCTCGCGCTGCGCGGGCGTTACGTTGTCGGCATGTAGGTCAGCCAGCAATTCGGACGCGAACGGAGGCTGCGGCACGGACTCGGTAGCCATCGCACCTCCGTCGTTCGCATCGGACATCGCGGGGACCCCCTCGCCTACGGGGCCTGTCTCTGATTCGTTCAGTGGTTCGTCACTGTTAATGACGCATCCCAACTAACCCCGGTTCCCCGGATCACGCAGAAAATCCAATCGCTCTTTCAACCGCTGCCGCGCACGTGCGCACCGGCTCTTGATCGTCCCCTCGGGCACGCCGAGCAACGCCGCCGCTTCGGCAACGCTATACCCCTCCACATCCACCGCCACCAACGCGGTCCGCTGATCCGGCGGCAACGAAAACAACGCTCGATCGATGACCAACGACATCTCCACCTCGGCCATCTCGTCGCGGGTGTCCCTCGGCTCCGGCATCGACTCCGGCGCCAGCGACAATGCCCGCCTGGTCTTGTTCCGCCGGATCCGGTCCAGGCACGCGTTCACCACGATCGCGTGCAACCAACTGCGGACCTCCGCCTCGGCCCGGAACGAGCCCGCGGTGCGATGCGCCGACAAGAGCGCGTCCTGTAGTGAATCGGCCGCATCCTCACGCGTGTAGGAGGTGCGCAGCGCGGTCTGCCACAGATGATCGTTGTGTCTGCGCAGTAACTCCGCGAACGCGTACCGCTCACCGGCGACGTGCGCCCGCAACAACTCCACATCGGTGCGTTCACCGAGTTCGAAGGCGCGCTCGCGACACATCACCGGCTGCGACGCCCCCCTGCCGAGCTCCTCGTTCACTTCGGACGACAAATGCCAACCCCTCGAGCCCTCACGGCGGCAACGGGCATGGTTGACCATCACCGAGACTTCGCAGCATCCAGGATCGAAAACACCGAAACCTGGGAAGCTCCCCTGCTGAGAGCGCGCGAAGATCATATCGCCCGTAACGTTTTGGCAGCAACCAAGTGATCGGGCCGGATACGGAGGAATGCGCGGCGTTCGACGCCGCGTGACGAATGGCCCGCGCGACCGATGCGCGGGCAGGCCGGGCTACGGCGCGGCGTCGAAACGGATGTCGGCGATGGCGGTCTGGAACTGTCCTCCGGAATTCCCCAGTCCGGTGATCCAGACGAGCACGTAGCGGGCGGCCTGGTCGGCGCGCACCGGGATATCGGTGACGCCGCCGTCCAGCCGGGCGGAACCGATCAGCTGGGTCTGATCCAGCGTCGGCGATCCGGTGGGCGACGTGCGGATCTCCACCGATGTGCCCGCGCTGGGCGAGTTGATCGAGACGTTCGTGAGCTTCGCGGGGGCCGGCAGCGTGGCGAGCAGACCGACCCCCTTCTTGAGCGCCGGGAACTGCTGGAAGTACTGATCGGTGCGCCACTGGGTGCCCGGATCGTTGTCCAGCACCGCGTGGACGTTGGCGACGCCGTCGGCGGTGCCCTCCGGCGAGAACACCGACACGCCGGTCACCGGAACCGGCGCACCGGTCGAGGTGAGGCCGGGGCCCGCGGCGGCGGGCGTCGGCACCGGTTGGTTGTTCGTCGTCAGGCCGATATTGCGCTGTTCGTTCAGCGGCGCGTCGGAAGCGCTCGGCGCGAACACGCTTACCATCCACCAGATCACCACGCCGACCACCAGCGCGGCGAGGATGCCGAGGCCGACCATGATCCACATCATGCGTTGCGAGCGTTCGCGTTCGGCCGCGAGCAGTTCCGGATCGGCGAGCGAGTCGTCCATGTTCGCGGGAGCGCGCTGGCCAAGCCGCAGCACCGGGATGAAGTCGGTCTTCTGATCGACCACCGACGCCTGCTCCAGCACGTGCTGGACCGTCGCCGCCGTACGCACGCCCTTGTTCGACTCCAGCGAGCGCACGGCGACCGCGGAGATCTCGAACGGCACTTCGGGACGGATCTGGCGCGGTTCCACCGGCGTGCCGTCCGGTCCGAAATCGGCCAGCCGCAGCCCGCCGACGGTCGCGGCGGTGCCCGTGACACCGCCGGAGCGGATCGGCCAGCGGGCGGTGATCAGGGAGTAGAGCATCGCACCGAGACCGCGGACGTCGGACTGCGCGTCGGAGTCCGACAGCGTGCCGGGGAAGGCGAGCACCGCGTCACCGGACGCGCTGATGCGCACCCGGTCGGGATGGTCGATGGACAGCGACCCGCCGCCACGGTGCGCCAGCTCGGCCGCCGAGGCGAGGGCGCGGATGGCCCGCGCCGCGCCGATCGGTGACGGCACCGTCTCGGCCATCTCGCGCAGCGAACGACCCGGCGTCCATTCCGCCACCACGATGCCGCCGGAACTGCCGCGCACGACGTCGAGTACGCGGGCGAGGCCGGGCGAGTTGATCCGGCCGAGGCGCAGCGTCCGGGACAGGATCGCCTGGGGACCGTCCTGCCCGGAGTTCTCTGTCGCTTTCTGGTCGGCGTCGACGAAGGTCAGCGCGACCTCGCGATCGAGTTTGATGTCCAGCGCCTGCCAGAACTTCAGGCCGCGGGCGCCGCCGTGACTCGCCAGCAGGCGGTAACGCCCGCCCGCCACCGACGCGCCCGGAATCAACTTGGGGCCGCGCGGGATTCGCCGGGCGCCCAGGTTCTCGCCACCCATCGGCGGCATCTCCGGCGAGCCGACGGGGATCATCCCGGTGTCGTACATCGGATCCCGCGGCGGCAGCTGGTTCTCCTGCGGTCTCGCCGCGTCCTGCTCCGGTCCGGCCGTGCCCGGCCCGTTGTTCGCGTACGCGGGATCCAACGGCTCCCCCGCGGTCGGCGGTACATCGGTGGACAGTCCGCCGGGCGTGGTCGCAGAAGAATCGGCGGCTGGGACGCCGCCCACCGCGTCGTCGCTCACCCTCGGTCCTCCTTCGCCCTGGTATGTCGAGGTTCCGGCGAATTCGCCACTTGTGCTTCTCTGCCGAACAGGGTACGGGAACTCACCCTTGCCGGTGCGGTCAACGGCATCGGGTCGGATCACAGGAAGCACCATGGTCTGGGCGTCCATGTACGGATCGAACCTCGGGTATGCCAAGTAGGGATCAGGCCTGCGGAGCACCTGCGTGACGTAGGGATCTTCGACCGGGCTCTCCAGGTCGAGTTCCGGCGCGGGCGGTGTCCAGCCGAGGCGCCGCGAGACGGCCACGGTGATGGCGACGATCTCCGGAATACCGGCGAGTCGCATCAAGCCGAAGGCCACCGCGAACATCACGATCGCGGTGATCGCCACCCGGATCAGCGAACCGGGGCCGCCGAAGGACTCGGTCAGCCGATCCAAGCCGAGTACCCGGTCCACGATCCACATCACCGCGCCGCCCGCGAGTGACGCAAGTACGACACGAGTCACCGTTCGGCCGACGTTCGCCATACGCAGGTCGCCGAGACTGCGGTGCAGTAGGAAACCGCCCACCACGGCACCGACCGTGAAGCCGAGGCCGTTCGCGACACCGAGCGCGATAACCACGTGCTCGGAGTCGGTGACCACCGGAGCAAGGGCGGAGAAGACGATCTTGGCGGCGGTGATGCCGAGGATGATCCAAGTGGGAATCCACGCCTGCTCCCTGGCGTAGAACACGCGCAAGTGGATCAGCACCAGCGAGTACGGGATCAGTGCGAACGCCGACCAGCTGACCGCGAGACCGAGACGTTCGGCGTCCGATCCGAAGTTGCCGTAGCCATAGAGGGCTTGTCCGACCTGCGGACCGGCCAACGTCAAGAAGGTGACCACGGGTACCAGAGCGATCATGGTCAGCCGGGTGGCCGCGGAGAGATCGTCGACCACCGCGGGCGTGTCGTCGGCGGCGGCGTTGCGGCTCAGCCGGGGCATGATCGCGGTCAGCACCGTGACACCGAGGACGCCGTACGGCAGTTGCAGCAGCAGCCACGCGTTGTTGTAGATCGCCGGGCCTGCCGCGTCGGCATGCGATGAGATCCGGGTGGCGAAGACGAAGCCCGCCTGGCTGATGAGCACGTACAGGATGATCGCCGCGCCCATGCCGCCGAACTGCTTGAGGCGATCATCGATGCCCCACAGCGGGCGCAGGTCGATGCCCGCCCTACGGATCGCCGGAAGGAGGCTGACGGCCTGCACCACAACGCCGACCGTGACGCCGACGCCGAGCACCAGCAGCTTCGGGTCGCTCATGCGGACCGGATCCAGCGTGATCTCCCCCGGCATCAGGACGTACAGCCCGAGGACGGTGAGCACCACCAGGTTGTTCAGTACCGGCGCCCAGGCGCCGGGCTTGAACATCTGCCGGGTGTTCAGTATCGCCGTGAGCAGCGCCGACATGCCGTAGAACAGGATCGCGGGCAGCAACAGGAAAGACAGCGCCGTGGTCAGCGCCGTGTTGACCTTGCCGTCGTCGGACAGGAAGACGTGTGTGGTCAGCACCGGCGCAGCGGCCGTCGCCAGCAGCGCGGCAGTGGCCAAGACCACGAACGCCGCGGTCACCAGGCGCCGGACGAACGCCTCTCCGCGATCGGGATCCTCCTGCTCCGCGCGCACCAGCGTGGGCACCACGATCGCGGTGAGCACCGCGCCGAGCACCAACTCCGCGATCATGTTCGGGATCTGGCTGGCGACGGTGAACGCGCTTGCGATCGCCGGGCCGAGCACAGTCAGCAGCAGCAGTTGCTTGCCGAACCCCGTGATCCTGCTGATCAGTGTCGCGAACGCGATCGATCCGGAGTCGCTGAGCAGCCGGGAATTCGCGCTCTGCTTCGGCTCGTCGGCCTTCGGTGGCTGCGCGGTGCCGGTGGCGGCGGGCCACTCCCTGGTACGTGGGCGATCCGGTTCCGCGGGTTCATGCCGTACCGGGGCGGCCGGCCGCTGACGCGGCGGTGGGAACTGCTGCGGCTGCGGCGGGGCGTAGCGCGGCGGCGGCACCCGATCGGATTCCGGCGTGATCGCAGGCATCGGCCCGGAACGGGGTGGGCGCGGCGCGGCCGGGATCGGACCGGACTGCGGAGGCCGTGGCACCGCGGGTATGGCGCCGGAACGAGGTGGACGCGGCGTGGTCGGGATCCCGCCGGACTGCGGGGAACGCGGTGCGGCCGGAATGGCGCCGGACTGCGGCCCACGTGGTCCGGGGGGCGGCGGCGTCTGCCGGACATTGCCAGGCGGGCCGGAGGGCGCAGGCACCTGGCGATTGGGTCCAGGCGGAACGGGGCGGGGCTGGCCAGGACCGGCCGCCGGTGGCGGAGCCGGATATTGGCGTTGGTTCGGTACGGGGCCGGGTCGCGGCGGTGGCGGCACCGGCGGCCTCGGTTGTCCGGCGGGCGGTGGCGGCGGCATGTGCTGACCAGGGCGCGGCTGCGGTGCGGCCGGAGGACGGCTGACCTGCGGCACTCTCGGCGCCTGGCCGTCGTTGTACGGACCGCCGTTCAAACCCTGGTGCTCGGCTTCGGCTGGAGCGGGGCTCCGCTCCCACGGCGCGACCGGGGCTCGCCGCACCGGTGGCCCGTCGAGCCGGTCGCTTGGTCGAGGGCGATGAGCCGATATGTCATCGTCGCTCATCATGCCTCCTGTACCAGCCGGGATTCCGCACCCCCATCGGTGCGGTGAGCCGCGGCTCGCCGCAATGGTTCGCCGTGTTCAGCGAACATTCTGTCCGTGGTCCCCGTCCGGATCGGACCGGCTCGGCAACACTGTGATTGTCCTCCACCGTGCCACATGACACTGCGGTACCCCACATCGGCGCAGGTAGCAGCGGTTTACGTGGCCCCGTCGGAGCGGGATCCGTCACCGCGTCTCCTGGAGGTGCTCCTGCTCTTTTTCCTGCGCCCGCAGCACACGCGAGCGCGCGCGCCGGTACCGGTTGACCCGGCGCCTGGTACTCGGATCGAATCCCTCGTCGGCCGGATCGGGCTGCCCGCGGAACCGGCGCCACAAACGGCGACCGGCCAGCAGGAGCAGCAGGAGTGCGGCGCATCCCGTAATTATCGCCAAGGCCTTGCCGTAGGCGTTCGAACGCACCGAGACCTGCGTGGGATTGCCGAGCGCGACGCCCTCCGGCGTGGTGAGCGAGATCGGAATGACGAGGTTGCGGCTGTCGCTGACCTCCGTCGGGATCTGGAAGGACCTGGACCCGTTGGCCGGGAGTTGCTGCTCGCCGGGGTCGGTGATCTTCGTCTCGGCAGGCGCCTCGATCCGGAACCTGACCCGGATGGCCACCGGCAGATCGTTGCGCGCGACCAGCAACAAGGGGCTCTGCTCGGACGCGAGCGTGTACACACCGCCCGGCGGCAGCACGGTCACCGAGCGATAGAGCTTGTCCATCGTCCGGGTGTTCTGGTCCAGCCGCCGCTGGGCGAAGGTGTCCGGCGGTGCGGCATCGCCCGCGCGCCGATCCGAGAGGCTCAGTACGCGCAGCAGGTCGTCGCGCAGCGGCGTCAGGAAGTCGTGCGGCGTCGGCTCGGCCTCCGGCACGTCCACCAACGCGCGCATCATCTCGGTGATCCGGCGACTCTGCTCGCGTACCGGCGGCAGGAATCGGTCCGGCACCGCGTCCTGCGCCGCCTGCGGCAGATAGTCCAGCTCGTAGGGCCGCGGGTCCGGCGGCAGCGTCACCAGATCGTGGAACGGACGCGCGGTGGCGAGGTTGCCGCGCAGCAGCTGGTCGACTTGGCGCAGCAGTGCGGTCGCCTCGTCCCGGTTCGCACCCCATTGCTGCGGCGGAACGAGCAACAGCGAGCGCGACGGGTTCGCCTCCGGGTGCAGCGCCTTCCACGAAATCGCTCCGAGAGCGTCCTGCAAGCGCGCCGCTCGTGAGTCGTTGGTCACGTCGTAGCGGACCCGGGACGGGGTGAACGGCGGGGTCGGCGGGTTCGAACCCACCGCGGCGAGCGCGGTCGCGGACCAGATGTCGAACGTCACCGCGTGCAGCGCGGGGTCGGCGGCGGGCGCGGGTGCACTCACGGTGGGCACCGTATTGCCCGTGACCTGCGGTGCGGGCGCCGGTGCTGTCGGCTGGCTCGCGGTGATATCGGGCAGGCGTACCGCTTCCGGAATCGCCGGGTCGGCGGTGGAGAGAACCTCGTTCCCACCGGATGCGGATCGGCCGCTCTCACTGCTCGACTGCGCCCAGTCCACGCTTCCCTGCGGAACGGCCGCCGTCGACGCGAGCACGGCGGTACCGAAACCGTGACTGCGCAACAGGGCCCCCGCGCCGTCATCGATGCTGCCGGAATCCGGCAGGCTGACCCCGCGCACCGACCGGGTCGACAGGATCGAGTCGATGATCTCGGCCGGTTCGTTGATCGCGCGCGCGGACAGTGCCGGATCGTTGACCGCGGCCAGCGCGGTGAGATCGACCTGCGCGAACGGCAGTGCCACGGTGCACATCGACCCCGCCATGGCGCGCAGCCGGTCCAGCCAGGTCTGGGCCTGTTCAGCGCCCGCACCCGCTCTGGTCGCGCCGTCGGGATCGGACGGACTGGCCAGCACGCGGTAACCCTTGGTCATCGCGCGCACCGTGAGCAGCAGGTCTGGGTCGATGGCGAGGCACACGGCCGAGGCCAGATCGGTGCTGCGGCCCGCGCTCGGGTTCAACGTCCCCTCCAGCGCGGCCAGCAGTTGATCGAGACGGCCGCCCTTGCCGAGTGAGGCGGCCAATTCGTCGTCGGTGAGCTCGACCTTGCCGTCCACGCTGCCCGGACGACCCCCGACCTGCCGCGGCCGGTCGGCCAGCGGCCACAGCAGCGTGGTCGCCACCGGAGCGTCGGTGGGCGCCGATACCGACGGGGCTCCATCGCTCACGGCGGGCGGCACGCCGAGCACCGGGAGCAGGAATCGCGCGTCGTCGAGCCTGGCCTGCGTGCCGTAAGCGGGTTCGCCGTTGACGTTCAGCAGCAGCGGGTAGACGCCCGGCTCCGTGATCCGCAGCGACGTGGCGCCGGTCTCGGAACGCAACGGGATGCTCAGCGTGAACTGTTTGCGCTGCCCCGGGTTCAGCCGCTGCGCGACATCTTCGAAGTCGCCGTTCACGTCGTAGTTGACCTCATCGAGGCGCAAAGTGGCGCGCAACCCGACCGGCGTGGTGATCGCCGCCGCCCGCTGGACACGGATGCTGACGTCGTCCACCACACGGTCGCCGATATTGGTGACCGTGCCCGCGACCGTGAGCACCGAATCGCTGCCCGCGGTCACTGTGGTCGGCGTCACCGAATCGAGGGACAGCTTCAGGAATTTGGGATTCGTCGAGGTTCCGGACCCGGTCGGTTGCGCTCCCGCCGCCGCGGAATCGAGCAGGGGCAGCGTCGTCACGGGGCCGAGGATGGTCAGGACCGCCACGAAGATCCGGAACAGTCCACGCGTCATCGCTTGCCGGTCTCCATCCGGTCGATCAGCTTGTTCGCCATCTCCGCCAGCCGCCGCTCATCGGCGTAGGCCAACCGAGAATCCAGTTCACTCAACGGAACCCAGGCGACCTGGGTCACTTCCACGTCGGCGTCGGACAGTTCGCCACCGACCGAACGCAGCAGATAATGATGCACCGTTTTGTGTACCCGCCGACCGTCGGTCACGAACCAGTAATCGATGCTGCCGAGTTCGGCGACCACGACGCCGTTGATGCCGGTCTCCTCGGCGACCTCGCGGATCGCGGTCTGCTCGGCGGTCTCACCTTCTTCGATATGTCCTTTGGGCAGCGACCACAGTAACCGCCCGCGGCGATCGGTGCGTCCGATGAGGGCCGCGCTTCGTGCTTCCCGTGGACCGTCCAGGCCGTCGACGACCAGTCCACCTGCGGAAGTCTCCCGCACCGTGCGCATCCGCGGCTTCGCGGCGTTGGCGGCCGAACCGCGGCGCCGAGGCTGGCGGCGTCGACTGTTCGCGCGATCGGCCGGAGACACCTGGCAATCCTACTGTGTTGAATTTGCCACGACTTCGGCGCGGCGTGTTCGCGGCCCCTTTGGGGCTCGCGTTTGCGCGACCGCCGCTTGCTCCTTCGTCGCGTACGCGGCGGCCGCGCAAACGCGAGCCGGGCCGCGAACGACGGATGCTCGGTCTCGCTTCGCTCGAAAGTCGTGGTCAGGGTGCGCTGGGCGCGTAGGTGCCGGAGCGCGGACCGGGTGTGGGCGAGTGGGGCGGCCGGGTGTCGGATCGGTCGGCAGGGTGTGGTTCGACGTGGTTTTGACGGTCGTTCTGCGCGGCACGGGCGGTGATCGGCGGATGCTCGGTTCAGGACGGTATTCGTTCGGCCGCGACTTCGAGCCGTGTGTCCGCGGCCTTCGTGCGGGTGACGGCCGCTGGCGACTTCGAGGCGGTCACCTGGGCGGGAGCCGGGCCGCGAACGACGGATGCTCGGTCTCGCTGCGCTCGAAGGTCGTGGTCGAGGTGCGCCGGGGCGCTGATAAGTATCCGGACCTCGGTGTGTAGTGCTGGGCGCATGTCGATTGGCGCTGGTGATGCGTCGTGGATGTGTTGGCTGGTCGATGTGTGCGTTCGTGGTTGTTCGGGTCGCTCCGCCGCAGGCGGATACCGGGCTTCGTTCTGCCCGGACCTTCGGGGTTCGGTGCACGCGCCTCCGAGCGATCGGCGGTCACCGCAGGCCTGTGCTTGGAGGTACCGGCGTCTCGGCTCGAACTGGTTCGGTGCACGGAGCGGATTCGGTGAGTGGCTGACGGGTGTGCGGGCGCCGCTGGCTGGGTTGATGTCGGTGTCCTTATATATCTGGGCTGCCGCGGCGGACTTGGCTGCGATAACCGTTGGCGCGGCTCGGTAAGCTGCTCATTCGTGGTTGCGCCGAAGTCCAAGGACGCTGTGCTGGATAGACGTACCCGATTGCTGGCCGCCGCGGCGGTGACGCTCGGGGGGCTGTCGGATGTGCTGACGCCGCTGGGCGAGATGTTCGCGGCGCGGGGGCACGAGTTGTACCTGGTGGGTGGGAGCGTGCGGGACGCGGTGCTCGGCAGGCTGGGGACCGACCTGGATTTCACCACCGACGCGCGGCCGGACGCGGTGCAGGACATCTTGCGCGGATGGGCGGACCATCTGTGGGACACCGGGGGCCTGGCGTTCGGCACGGTCAGCGCGGCCAAGGACCGGCAGCAACTGGAGATCACCACGTTCCGCGCCGACAGCTATGACCGGGTATCCCGCAACCCGGAGGTGACCTTCGGCGACTCGCTCGAGGAAGACCTGGTCCGCCGCGATTTCACGGTGAACGCGATGGCGGTGCGGATCGGCGCGGACGGCGCGCTGGAGTTCGTCGATCCGCTCGACGGCATGACCGCGCTGCTCGACGGCGTGCTGGACACGCCTGCCGCGCCGGAGGATTCGTTCAACGATGATCCGTTGCGGATGCTGCGCGCCGCGCGGTTCGTCTCCCAGCTGGGGTTCGAGCCGCATCCCCGCGTCCGTGCCGCGATCACCGAGATGGCCGACCAGATCGACCGCATCACCGCCGAGCGGGTGCGGGTGGAGCTGGACAAGCTGATCGGCGGGGCGCATCCGATCGACGGCATCAACGTCATGTGTGAGACCGGGCTGGCGCAGCGGGTGCTTCCCGAGGTGCCCGCGATGAAGCTGGAGATCGACGAGCACCACCAGCACAAGGACGTCTACTGGCATTCGCTCACCGTGCTCGAACAGGCCATCGACCAGGAGGAGGGCGACCCCGACCTGGTGCTGCGCTGGGCCGCGCTGCTGCACGACATCGGCAAGCCCGACACCAAGCGCAACGAGCCGGGCGGTGGCGTCAGCTTCCACCACCACGAGGTGGTCGGCGCGAAGATGGTGCGCAAACGGCTGCGCGCGCTGAAGTACCCGAAGCAGTTCACCGAGGACGTCGCCCGGCTGGTCTTCCTGCACCTGCGCTTCCACGGTTACGGCAAGGGCCAGTGGACCGACTCCGCGGTCCGTCGCTACGTCACCGACGCCGCCGAGCTGCTCCCCCGCCTGCACAAGCTGGTCCGGGCCGACTGCACCACTCGCAACAAGCGCAGGGCCGCCGCGCTGCGCGCCACCTACGACGAACTGGAAACGCGGATCGAGCGGTTGCGGGAGCAGGAGGATCTGGCCAAGGTCCGCCCGGACCTGGATGGCAACGCGATCATGGAGCTGCTCGGCCTGCCCCCGGGCCCCGAGGTGGGCCGGGCCTGGCGCCATCTGAAGGAACTGCGCTTGGACCACGGCCCGCTCAGCCGGGACGAAGCCGAGGCGGCGCTGCTCGAATGGTGGAAGACGCAGGCCTGAGCAGGTCAGAAGACGATCAGGGTGGTGCCGGCCAGGATCGCCGAGCGCATCTGGGCGAGGTCGAAGGACCCAGCGATTTCCGGCAGTTCGACGCGGAAGCGGATCAGGTCGCCTTCCCGTTGGGCGCGTACGATCCGCGCGTTCTCGGGCAGGTGCTCCAGCGGCAGAACGGGGACGTCGATCATGCGGCGCGGAACGCGGAAGCCGAGCCAGGTCACTCGCCGTACCGCGATGTCCAGGCGGTTGTCCGTGACCGACGCGTCCACCAGGGCGGTGACCAGTCGTCTGCGGTGCCTTGCTCGGATCAGCCCGCCGGAGTGCACGTCCAAGTCCCAGTCCAGCGGCTGGGTGTTGAGCCATCCGACCAGCGCCGCCGTGGTGACGGTGCCGATGAGGTCGAGCCGGGCGGTGCGCACCTTCGTCGGCACGCCCGGAATCAGGCGGACGCCGTGCGCGATCACCGTCACGGACTCGATCGGGTGATCGTCCCAGCGCAGCCGCGACAGCACGGTCTTGGTCTGGAAGTGCGCGCCGCGACGGCGCACCTTCAGCACTTGCAAGGTGGCGTGCAGGTTGTGACCGAGCAGGGTCGCGCTGACCTCCTGTCCGCCGAACCGGCTCAGGATGCCCTCGCTGAGCATGGTCATCAGCACGTCCGGCAGCAGCGCTGTGACGGTGCCCGCGCCGAGGTCGGCGACCGGATCCATCCAGGCCGTGCTGAGCGTGACCCACTGCTCCAGCCAGGACTGATCGAACAGGCGCTTTCCGAGATCGACGGCCCGAAGCGGCGACCAGGACTTCGGATCGAAATACGTGGCCATGATTGGATCGAGCGTACTTGGCCCGGGGCCCCGGACTCGTGCGCTGTGACCCAGGTCGCGCGGATCGGCCGTCCTTGCCTGGGTGAACGCTCGAGCACGAGAATCGAAAGGCCGGTCACACACCGCTGGGAGGACGCACATGGCGCTGGATCTGAACAGTGATCTCGGCGAGGGCTTCGGGCCGTGGACGATGGGCGACGACGCCGCCATGCTCGACATCGTCACCAGCGCGAACATCGCCTGCGGATTCCACGCGGGTGACCCCGCGATCATGCGCAGGACCTGTGGGCTCGCGGTGGAGAAGGGAGTGCGGATCGGCGCCCATGTGGGTTATCGCGATCTGGCCGGTTTCGGTCGGCGCGAGATCGCCGTCGCGCCCGGTGAGCTGCGCGACGAGGTGCTGTATCAGATCGGCGGCCTCGACGCTTTCGCGAAGGCCGCAGGAGACCGGGTGCGCTACGTGAAACCGCATGGGGCCCTCTATCACTCGGCCGCGCGCGATCGGAAGCTGGCCGATGCGGTGCTGGCCGCGATGGCGGAGTACGACCCGCGGCTGGCCCTGCTCGGCCCCGCCGGAACGCAGTTGGAGTCGGCCGCGGAGGCTGCCGGGGTGCGCTTCGTCGGAGAAGGATTCGCCGACCGCGCGTACACCCCCGATGGCTCGCTGGCACCGCGCGGCACGCCGGGGGCGGTATTGGGGCCGCAGGACGCGGTCGCTCAAGCGATCTCGATCGCCAAGTCGGGAGCCACGCGCACTGCCGACGGATCCGGCGAGGTCGCGGTGCACGCCGCGAGTATCTGCGTGCACGGAGATTCGCCCGCGGCGGTGGAGATGGCCCGGCACATCCGCACCGCGCTGGACGAAGTCGGGGTGCCGGTGGAGTCGTTCGGCTGAGGCCGCGAGATGAAGACGACGGGCGCGGTGACGCACGCGCAGCGGAAAGCGGCCGAGGAAGCGATCCGGTCGGCGGGTGATCGGGCGTTGCTGATCACTCCCCCTCGGCGAGACACGGTGGTGGAGCTCGTCACCGCGCTGCGGGAGCGTCCGATACCCGGCGTGCAGGACTTCCTTCCGGCCGCGGAAACCGTACTTCTGACGCTCGATTCACCGCGCGCCGCGGAAGCGGTGCACCGGTCGCTGACCACGCTCTTGGTCACCTTGAACGCCGAGCGGTCGGCCGCTGTTTCCCGTGGAACATCGGCAGACAAAGCTCTCCGCGTCGAACCGGTGTCGATTCCGGTGCGCTACGACGGCGCCGACCTCGACGAAGTGGCCAGGATGCTGGACGTCACGACCGCGGAAGTGATCGCCGCGCACACCGGGACGGTGTGGCGGTGTGCATTCGTCGGATTCGCGCCGGGCTTCGGCTACCTGGAATCGCCTGACGGACGGTTGTCCGTCGCGCGCAGAGCGCAGGCGCGTACATCGATTCCGGCGGGCGCCGTCGCCCTTGCCGGTGGATACAGTGCGGTGTATCCGCGGAGCACGCCCGGGGGGTGGCAGCTGATCGGGACCACCGACCTCAGGATGTGGGATGTCGAGCGCGACCCGCCCGCGTTGATCCGCGCGGGCGCCACGGTTCGATTCCTCGACGCGAGGGACGGCGGATGATCGTCGTCGAAGCGGTCGGTCCGCTGGCGACCATCCAGGATCTCGGGCGGCCGGGCTGGTTCGATTCCGGTGTCGGGCCCGCGGGGGCGGCGGATCGCGGGTCGCTGCGACTGGCCAATCGGTTGGTCGGCAACCCGGAGGGGCATGCGGCGATCGAAGTGCTGCTCGGTGGCCTCGCGCTGCACGCCGAGGAGCACGTCATGCTGGCGGTGACGGGTGCTCCGGCCCCCGCTACCGTCGACGGCAGGCCCGTTGGTCACGCGAGCGTGCTGGAACTCGAACCGGGACAGGCGCTGCGGCTGGGCTACACGTCGGTCGGGCTCCGCAGCTATGTCGCGGTGCGCGGCGGCATCGACGTGCCGGAGACGCTCGGTTCCCGTAGCCGCGACACCATGTCTGGTTTGGGGCCGGAACCGCTGCGGAAAGGTGATCGCCTCCCGGTCGGATCTTCTCCGCACACGATCCCGGTCGTGGACTTCGCCCCTGTCGCCGAGTTACCCGCGGACGTTGTCACCGTGCGCGCCGTGCTCGGTCCGCGCGACGATTGGTTCGCCGACGCCACGGCCTTGTTCGCGGGCGAGTGGGAGATCTCCCCCGACACCGACCGGATCGGCGCCCGATTGGAACGTCGCACCGGCCCGGCGCTGACCAGGAAGGTCACTCGCGAACTGCCGACCGAAGGCATGGCGCTCGGCTCGATCCAGGTGCCGCCGAGCGGACAACCGGTCGTCTTCCTGGCCGATCACCCGGTCACCGGCGGATATCCGGTGGTCGCGGTGGTCGTCGACGCCGACGTCGACGCCATCGCGCAGACGCGGCCCGGTCAACCCGTGCGGTTCGTGCGGGCGGGCTGACCCCGGTTCGCTCCCGGCTGGAGCCGGGCGTGCAACAGGTACACGTTGTAGCTGTCCCACGCCGAGAGCATGAAGTACAGGTCCTCGCCGGTCGACCACGGATGGATGAACCCGCCGTAGGACTTCGGGTAGTCGGCGGTGGACACCAGCGGGATCGCGTCCGTCCACGCACCCTGCGGGCTCGCCGCGGTACGCAGCACGATCGCGCCCCGGGCCGAATCCAGGTACACCATCTGCCACTGCTCGGTCTTCCGGTCGTAGCGCACCGAAAGCTCGCTGGCGATGCCGAGCACCAACGGGGTGGCCTCGTTCTCGGCGGCGGGCGCCCAGGTGCCGCCCACCCAATACTGATACGCGGACTTGTTCAGCACCTGGTGCTTCGGCACACGCGCCAGCGCGATCGTGCCGATACGTCCGTTGGGTGTGCCGAACATGTAGACGTAATCGCCCTGCGGCACCATCGCCGCGACCTGGAACTTGCCGAGCCCGAACAGGTTCTCCCACTTGGCGTGCTGGTCTTTCTTCCAGGTGCGCCCGCGGTCGTCGGAATAGGCGAGGCCGCCGTAGTTGGTCCACCACAGACCCGGTATGCGGCTCCATCTGTTCACCGACATGTAGCTGAGGTACTGCCGATTCCCGATGGCGAACCCGGAGGTCGGGATGGTGGTGGTCTCCCAGTTCTTGATCTTGCGGCTGCCCAGGATCTCAGCGCCGTGGCAGCGGCTGTCCTGCGCGAAGGTGTCCAGCGTCAGGCCGTCGGACAGATCGCGGTCGGTGCTGAAACCGATGACGTTGCTGCGCCAGTCCTGGTCGTCGTTGCCCGCGCCGCCGACACCCCAGCCTTTGCCGAAGGTGTCGCCGAAAACCACGGCGATCTCGCCGGGCGTCGTCTCCCACATGAGGCCGAGATCGGTGCCGTCGACCTGCCAGCGCATGTCGGTGCGGTTCTCCGAGCCGTGTCCGGTCACCTGGCCGACCAGTTGGACCGACTCGACCGTCGGCGCGGCCACCGGAGCCGCGAGCGGGCCGGGTTCGGCCGGATGTACGACCTGTGGCGGAGCTGGCTGTGGCTCCTCACCGGGCCCTCCGGGAACCGGGACCGGAATCGGCTCGGTCTCCGGCTTGAATTCGATGCGCGGCAGTTTGACCGGCGACCCGGAACCGGAGGAAGAACCGGAGTCATCGTTCGAACCGGAGCCGGAACCGCTGCCCGAACCGGATCCGGATGACGAGCCGGAGGAGCCGGGTTTCTCGTCGGTGCCCGTCTCGGGCGTCGGGCTGGGATCGGGATCGGGCTCGGGATGTGCGGGGTAGTCCCTGATGTCCGGGCACGGGTTTTCACACGGATTCTCCGGCAGCGGATCCGGGACGATCCGTGTGTTGTCGTGCGGTGGGTCGGGCACGGGGACCGGAGTGAGTTCCGGGATCGGGACGGGAATGTCGATCTGCGGCGGCAGCGGTGGCGGCGGAGGCTGCGCGGGATCGGGTTCGCGGTTGAGCGGGTCGAAACCGACTTCACCGCAACTGTTGACCGGCGGCGGCGCCCACGGAAACGGTGCGGCGTGCGCGGTGGGCGTCGGTACGGTGAGGACGCCGGCGAGCAGTGCGCCGAACAAGGCGGGTACACAAGGCGATTTGCTTCCGGATGCGCGCATCAGGTCGGCCCGGCCGCGCTCGTCAGGCGATCGGATGTCCGGTGGCGGACCGAGCCTCCCACGCGCTCAGCAGTTCTCGTACCGCATCGGGGTCGTGCACCGGAGAACCCATGTCGTGTTGTCTCCTGTCGGTCGGCTGCTGACGAGCCAACTTACCGGAACAACCGCTGGAAACGGGGACGGCGAATCGAAAAAGACCCGCGCAATGGAACCGGCGCCGGGCCGCGTGCGTCCAAGGACATATGAACGAGATCGAGTACGTGTTCGGCACCGGTGACGGAGTCGTGCACGTCTGGACGAGCGAGGCCGACCTGGAACTCGGCGACACGGGCGCGGCCGACGCGGTGCGGCTGGACTTCGACGGAGACGGCATCGCCGATGACGCGCTGTGGGATTCGGCTGGTTCGGGCCGCGCCGATATCGCCGCGCTGGATCTGGACGACGACGGCGTGCTCGACCATTTCTTCACCGATCCCACAGGCCTCGGCACGTGGAACCATCAGATCACCGGCCTACCCGGCGATACGGCGAGCGAGCCGCTGGACTGGAGCGTGCGCACGGACACGGAGGCGCCGGATCGTCTGCTCGGCGAAGCACGACTATCGGATTCGCGGCGGGATGCCGATCGTTCGGAGGACGACGCGTTGCCCGAGCACCTCGCACACCTGAACCGCGACCGGCGCGACCCGGGCGACGATCCGCTGCTCAGCTGACCGCGCGGCGGCGCGTGTTCAGCGCGATGGCCACGATCCCCGCGGCGTAGATGGCGGCGCCGGCCAGCACCACGATCGCCGATCGGCCGTCGTTCGGAATGATCAGGGCCGCGATCACGATCGCCAGCACGAACGCGACATTGAACACCGTGTCCTGCAACGCGAACACCTGGCCGCGGCGGGCGTCGTCGATGTCTATCTGCATGGTCGCGTCACCGGTCAGCTTGATCGTCTGCCCGGCGAGTCCCAGCAGGAACGCACCGATCAAGAGGAGTTCGTGCGCACGCTCCACCGCGGCGCCCGAGTCGGCGAACGCGATCGGCGTGACCAGCGTGAGTTGCACCAGCATCGCGGTGATCAGACCGGCCACCACGGTGCGCGCGCGGCCCAGCCGCGGAATGAGCAGCGGCGCGACGACGGCGGCCACCAGCATGCCCGCAGCGGTGGCGGCGATCGTGACGCCGAAACCGACCAGGCCACCACTGAGCCCGGAGCCGTCCACCGGGGTCTGGCGCAGCACCAGCACCATGATCAGCGTATTCATGCCGAAGACGATCCGGTGGGTGCCGATGCCCAGCATCGCCGTCGTGACCGCTTTCGATTCCCACACCGCCGTGGCCCCGGTACGCAGACCGGTAGCGATCGCGTGCACGGTGTTGTCGCCCTTCGCCGCGCCGGGCGCCGGGCCGAGCACGCGCGGCCGGAACCCCGCCGCCAGCGCCGCGCCCAGCAGCGACCCGATACCGCTGATCGCCACCGCGACCGCCGAGGCGAAGTCTCCCGCCCCGATCAGTCCGATCACACCCACCGCGACGGCCGCACCGGCACCAGCGCACCCGGAGGCCACTGTGGCCAGCACCGAGTTCATCGGCACCAGCCACGCCTGCGGCAGTACGCGCGGCAGCGCGGCCGAGACGCCCGCGAGGACGAATCGGCTGACGCCCACCACCGCCAAAGCCAGCAACAGCAGCGGCGTCTCGCCGGCCCCGGCCAGCAGCCCTGCGCTGACCAGCGCGATCAGCACCGCGCGCAGCACGTTGGCGACCAGCAGCACGGTGCGCCGGTCCCAGCGATCCAGCAGTGCGCCCGCGTACGGCCCGATCAGCGAATACGGCAGCAGCAGCACCGCGAAGCCCGCCGCGATGGCCAGCGGATCGGTCTGCCGTTCGGGGTTGAACAGAATCGCGCCGGACAGGGCCGCCTGGAACATCCCGTCGCCGAATTGCCCTGCGAAACGCACCACGGCCAGCCGCGACACGCCCGGGCTCTGCCGAAGTGTTGCGCGCAGTCCACCCGGCCGTTGCTCTGCGGGAGTGAGGCCTTCGGCGTGACCAGTCGACACGTTCGCGAGCGTACTGTGTTCGCCGACCACGCCGCACCACGCGCGTCGGCGCCGACAGCGTCTCAGACCCGGTCGACCAGCGTGCTCACCGTCGCGCGCATGTCCGGCGCCATCGGCAGCTCGTCGAGCGTGCCCGCGTCGATCCAGGCGAACGCGTCGTGCTCGCCCGGCGCGAGGGCGACATCGCCGGGTTCCGCCTCCACGACGAAGCTGTATTTCCGCACTTTCGACTTGGTACGGGTGGCGTAATCGAATCCACCGAGGAAGTCGAGGACCGCGCGCATCCGCAGCCCTGTTTCCTCCAGCAATTCTCGTTCGACGCACTCGGCGAATGTCTCGCCGGTTTCGACGCCACCGCCGGGCAGTTCGTACATACCGCCGTGATAGTCGTCGGCGACGCGGCGCACCACCAGAAGCCTGCCTTCGCGGAACACGGCGACGCCGACCACGAAATGCGCGATGCCATCCCGGTGTGCTTCGCTGCGGAGTTGCTGTTCGATCAGGGCGAGGTCATCGGGGTCCAGCACGTCGCTACCTCCGGTTGTCGTTGTGACGCTTGGCAATCGGGGCCGGGCCGGGATATCCGACGAGGTGGCCCGACGTTTCGACGTACCGGTTGGTTCTGCTCGCCTGCCGTTCACCTTCCGGTCGCTCGCGTAAAATGCCGAGTGCGGCACAATTTACTAGGAATGCGGAGTACCGCGGCGGAAGTGCTCCTACCCTGAATGGCGATCGGTGCACGGTCCCGAGAGGAGGACCATGATGTCCACACTCACGACACCACACATCGATGTCCACCGCGGCGGCGACCGCATGAAGACGCGGGTCTCCTGGCTGGATTCGAAGCATTCGTTCTCCTTCGGGGAACATTACGATCCCGACAACACCCACCACGGCTTGCTGCTGGTCAACAACGAGGACATCGTGTCCCCCGGGCAGGGATTCGACACCCACCCGCATCGGGACATGGAGATCGTCACCTGGGTGCTCGGTGGCAGCCTGGTGCATCAGGATTCCCTCGGCCACAGCGGTGTCATCTACCCGGGCCTGGCCCAGCGCATGAGCGCGGGCACCGGCATCCTGCATTCGGAGAAGAACGACTCGTGGCGTCTGGACGGCCGCATTCCCGAACACGAGCAGCCGGTGCACTTCGTGCAGATGTGGGTGGTGCCCGACGAGCCCGGGCTGACCCCGGGCTACGAGCAGCTCGAAATCGACGACGAACTCGCGGGAGGCGGTCTGGTCACGGTCGCCTCGGGCCTGCCCCGCTACCGCGATCGCACCGCGATCGCCATCAACAGCAGCCATTCGGCGCTGCACGTGGCGCGCATGACGAGCGCGGAGCCGGGCGCCGAGCAAGTGATCGACCTACCCGATGCGCCGTACCTGCACTTGTTCGTAGCGCGCGGGGAGGTGGACATGGAGGGGGTCGGCTTGTTGTATAAGGGGGACGCGGTGCGTTTGACCAGGTCAGGTGGCCAACGCGTGGTGGCGCGGCAGCCGTCGGAAGTTCTGATCTGGGAGATGCACGCGCGGCTCGGCGCCCAGTAGCCGGTTCGCATTAACATCCGTCCTCGGGAAGCGCGATCAGTAGGCGACCGCCGCGCACCCCGGACCACCTCGTCCGGACCGAGCATCGCGAGGCACCGACGGAGAGGAAGTCCATGTCGCAATATCCGCCCCCGCCGCCCGGTCAGTACCCGCCGCCGGGGCAATACCCACAGCCGCCGGGCGGCCAGTATCCGGGCCGCCCCGACTACTGGCAGGAATCGCCGAAGGGCCGCGGCCTGGCGATCACCGCGCTGGTGCTCGGCATCCTCGCATTGCTGTTCTTCTGGACGATCATCGGCGGCTATCTCTGCGGCATCTTCGCGGTCATCCTGGGCATCGTCGCGGTGTTCAAGGCCCGCGCGGGCACCGCGGGGGGTATGGGCATGGCGATCACCGGCATCGTCCTCGGCGCGCTCGGCATCGTCGGCGCAGTGCTGCTCACCGTCGTGGGTTACAACTTCTTCATCAACTCGGGCGGCAAGGACTTCGTGGACTGCGTCAACAAAGCGAACAACGATCAGTCCAAGATCGAGCAGTGCGAGCGCGAGTGGAATCAGAAGCTGCAGGACAAGTACAGCGTCACCCTCACTCCGCCATCCGCGCCGACGCCCCGGTAGCCGAGGCGCACGCCCGGGTCGTGGCGATCACCTCGGCGAAGTCGCGGCGAAAGTCGCCGTCCGGCGCCACGACCCAGGTTCGGTAGCCGCCGTGCTCGTCGGCGGGCGACGGCAGAACGATGTGGCTGCCCGGCAGTGCGATCGACGCGCAGATCCGGAAGAGGTCGGCGAACAGCCCGGTGTCCAGATACGAGTTGTCGGTGGGGCCGGTCAGGAAGGTCCAGCGGCACGCGCGTGGATGCGCGATGACCGGGCCGGGCCGAGGTTCGGGACCGGCGGCGAGCCGCTCGAGCACCCGGCGGCCGAACTCCGCGGGCATCACGACCGCTCCGACCGAGCCGACTTCCAGCATGATGCGACCAAGGATCGGGTCCACGAGTCCGTACAGCCCGTGGTCGCCGCGATAGCGACGGCAGCGAGCGAACGCGTCCTGGATCGACGGGAAATCCGTGGACGCGAGATGCCTGCCCGATTCGATGCGCGATGTACCCATGACGAACAACCTCGCCTCGCAGTGGTGGGACGCGTGCTCGGAAGAATCGATCGCTGTCTCGACCCTAGTCGCGGGCAAGATGCTTGACAATAGTCACCGCCCCGCGCGTCCGAGTCGGCGTAGCATCCCGACACATGGCACCCGTCTCGCCTACCGTTGCCCGCTGGGAGCTGGTGCTGCGGCTGCGTGAACTGCGGGAACAGCGCGGGTTCGACTCCGCGGGTTTCGCCAGACAGGTGGGCTTCACCCCGGCCAACTGGTCGCACGTGGAGAAGGGCAGGCGGGTACTGACCACCAAGACCATCGGTCCGGTGCTCGAACTGCTCGACGTGGAAGCCGAGGAGCGCGTGGAATTGCTGGCCCTGCTGGAGGCCAGCAAGCAGCGTGGCTGGTGGGCGAAGTCCTCGGCATTGATCGGACCCGAGCTGCAACGGCTGTACGGCATGGAATCCGGCGCGCAGAGTATCCGCAGCTACGACAGCCTCGTCGTGCCGGGTCTATTGCAGACCGAGGACTACGCTCGCGCGCTGATCAGCGCCGACGTGATGATCCGGCCGGTCCAGGTCGAGCAGCTGGTGGCGATCCGGATGCGGCGCCAAGAGCGGCTGCGCGGCGCGGACCCGGTGGAACTCACCGCCGTCTTCGGCGAGGGCACGCTGCTACAGCAGACCGGAGGTCCGGACGTGCTGCGCGGGCAGTTGGACTATCTGGCCGACCTGATCGAGGAACTCGACACCGTCGAGGTGCGCGTGATCCCGTTCGCGGCCACCGCCGGCGCGGTGCTCGGCGGATCCAGTTTCCACCTCATCGACTTCGCGGGCGAACAGCTGCCGACCTTCGGCTGGGTGGAGAGCGCGGTGTTCGGCGGGGCCGTCGAGGACCCGGATCTGGTCCGCGATCTACGCTTCGCCTACCTGCGCGCGGTGGACCAATCCTTGTCGAGAGTGGAGTCATTGGCCCTGATCAGGCGCTATTCCCGCGTGTAAAATCCTGCCCATGGCCATCACCGCACGGCCGGTACGCACCGGCTGGTTCACATCGACCAGATCGAACAATGGCAACCAATGCGTCGAGGTCCGGTTCGATGGTGATGCGGTGCTCATCCGTGACAGCAAATATCGCCGCGACCCGGCAAACCGCCATGCCGAAGAGCCCGTCATCACCGTCACCGCAGCCGAATGGACCGCGTTCCTCGACGCGGTACGCATCCGCGGGCGATCGGATGGCGAATTGAGCGCGCACCCCGCCGCCGACGGCCACACCACACTGCGCCATGGCGAAGTCACGCTCACCTACACACCGGAGGAGTGGGACGCCTTCCTGCTCGGCGCGCACGACGGCGAATTCGATCGTGTCGTCTTGCCCGCCTGACTTCCCATAGGACTCGCACGCTCCGCGCGTTCCCCACATCGACGTGGGCGAACAGACCAGGAAAGACGGTTCGAGGTCGTCGCGCACGGCCGACGCACGCGCTTGTCGGCATACTGGACACCGTGACTTCCGAACTGACCCGTCCTTCCGGTATCGATCTGTCCTACCTCGACGAGGACGTGCGGGTGCAGGACGACTTGTTCGCGCACGTCAACGGCAAATGGCTGGCAGACCACCAGATCCCCGCCGACCGGGCCGTGGACGGCGCCTTCCGCGCGCTGTACGACCAGGCGGAGCTGGACGTGCAGGCAATCATCCAGAATGCCGCGGCGAGCGACGCCGAACCGGGCAGCGAGACCCGCAAGATCGGTGACCTCTACTCCAGCTTCATGGACACCGACGCGGTGGCCGCCGCCGGGCTCGCGCCGATCGCCGCCGAACTCGCCGCGATCGCGGAGGTCGGCGACAAGGGTACTTTCGCTTCGCTGCTCGGCCGGTTGCAGCGCACCGGCGTCGGGGGCGCCGTCGCCGTTTTCGTCGACACCGACGACAAGGACTCCAACCGCTATCTGGCGCACGCCACCCAGTCCGGCATCGGCCTGCCCGACGAGTCGTACTACCGGCAGGACGAGTTCGCCGAGATCCGCGCGAAGTACATCGCGCACATCGACCGCATGTTCGCCCTGGCCGCCGCCGACCCGCAGGTCGCCGGACTGCTCCCGGACGAACTCCACACCGTCGGCGCACGCGTCTTCGAGCTGGAGCGGAAACTGGCGGCCGGGCACTGGGATGTGGTGCGCCGCAGGGACGCCGAACTCAGGTACAACCTGACCACCTTCGACGCGCTGGCCGCGGACAACCCCGAGTTCGACTGGTCCGCGTGGACGGCCGCGCTGGCCGAGGGCGTCGACGCGGCAGGAGCCGAGCTGTTCGCCGAGGTGGTGGTCCGCCAGCCGGACTACCTGCGCGCGTTCGCGCGGCTGTGGGCCGACGAGCCGCTCGCCGACTGGCAGGCGTGGGCGGCTTGGCGGGTGCTCCGCGCGCGGGCGCCGTATTTGACCGACGCGGTGGTCGAGGAGAACTTCGACTTCTACGGCCGCACGCTCACCGGCGCGGAGGAGAACCGGGAGCGCTGGAAGCGCGGCGTCGGGCTGGTGCAAGACCTGCTCGGCGAGGCGGTCGGCAAGATCTATGTGGCCGAACATTTCCCGCCGCAGGCCAAGGCCCGCATGGTCGAGCTGGTGGCCAATCTGCAGGAGGCCTACCGCCGCAATATCGCCGAGCTGGAGTGGATGGGCCAGGGCACCCGGATCGCCGCGCTGGCGAAGCTGGAGAAGTTCACCCCGAAGATCGGCTATCCGGACAAGTGGCGGGACTACTCGGGCGTGGTGATCGATCCGGCCGATCTGGTCGGCAACTACCGCAGGGGCTACGCGGCCGAACACGATCGGGATCTGAACAAGCTCGGCGGTCCGGTCGACCGCGACGAATGGTTCATGACCCCGCAGACGGTGAACGCCTACTACAACCCGGGCATGAACGAGATCGTCTTCCCGGCCGCCATCCTCCAGCCGCCGTTCTTCGACATGAATGCCGACGACGCGGCCAACTACGGCGGCATCGGCGCGGTGATCGGTCACGAGATCGGGCACGGCTTCGACGACCAAGGCGCGAAGTACGACGGCGACGGCAACATGGTGGATTGGTGGACCGACGAGGACCGGGCCGAATTCGGTGAGCGGACGCGAGCGCTGATCGAGCAGTACGACGTGCTCTCCCCCAAGGACCTGCCGGACGAGCACACGGTGAACGGGCAGTTCACCATCGGCGAGAACATCGGCGACCTCGGCGGTCTGTCCATCGCGCTGCAGGCGTACAAGATCTCGCTGGGCGATGCCGCGGCGCCGGAGATCGACGGGCTCACCGGCCTGCAACGGGTGTTCTACGGGTGGGCGCAGGTGTGGCGCACGAAAGCACGGATGGAGGAGGCGATCCGCCGCCTCGCCACCGACCCGCACTCGCCGGCGGAGTTCCGCTGCAATGCGGTGGTGCGCAATATCGACAGCTTCCATGAGGCGTTCGATGTCAAACCCGGCGACGCGCTGTACCTGGAACCCTCTGAGCGCGTGAAAATCTGGTAGTTCCTCGAGCCGAGGCGGTCCGACTGGACCGTCTCGGCCGCGCGAGTGGTCAGCGCAGGCGGTCCTCCGTCCCCGCGTCGAAGAAGAAGACGTCCTCCGGTCTGGGCCGAAGATACAACCGGTCACCGAGCCGCACCTGGAAGCGGCGGTCGACGCGCGCGACGACCTTCCCGGAGCGGCTGTTCCAGTCCTCGGCGATGCCGTGGCTGTAGACGAACGACTCCGCGCCGAGTTCTTCCAGCAGTTCGGCGTCCACCGCCAGGCCGTCGGCGGGCTCCGCGGTGACCTCCCAGGACTCGGGCCGTACCCCGACTACCACCCGGGCGCGAGATCTCGCGGCGGGCGGCAGCGGTATTCGTAGGTCGCCGAGCACCGCCGCGCCGTCGCGCACCGGCGCTTCCAGCAGGTTCATGCCCGGTGAGCCGATGAATCCCGCCACGAAGGTATTCACCGGATCGTCGTAGAGCACGCGCGGCGCGGCGATCTGCTGCAACTTGCCTTCGCGCAGCACCGCCACCCGATCACCCATGGTCATCGCCTCTACTTGGTCGTGGGTGACGTACACCGTGGTGGTGCCGAGGCGTTTCTGCAAGGCCGCGATCTGCGAGCGCGTGCTCACCCGCAGTTTCGCGTCCAGGTTCGACAGCGGCTCGTCCATGCAGAAGACCTGGGGACGCCGAACGATGGCCCGCCCCATGGCGACGCGCTGCCGCTGCCCGCCGGACAGCCGGGCGGGCTTGCGGTCGAGCAGGTGCTCGAGCTCGAGCATCTTCGCCGCCTCGCGGACGCGCACCAGCGTGTCGGCCTTGTTCACGCCCGCGTTGCGCAGGGCGAAGCCCATGTTCTGCGCGACGGTCATATTGGGATACAGCGCGTAGCTCTGGAACACCATCGCCACGTCCCGTGCCCGCGGCGGCAATCCGGTGACGTCCTTGCCGCCGATCAGGATGCGCCCTTGGGCAACGGATTCCAGGCCCGCGAGCATGCGCAGACTGGTCGACTTGCCGCATCCCGACGGACCGACGAGCACGACGAACTCACCGTCGGCGATGTCGAGTTCGAGCTGGTCGACGGCAGGCGTCTGCGCGCCGGGATACCGGTGCGTGACGCCTTCGAACTGCACGGTGGCCATGCTTGTCGGTCTCCTCGGGACGAGCGCTACTTCGGCAGCTTCGGCGTGATCTGCCGATCGATGATCGCTTGCAGCTGACTGGTGACGTTCGCGAACGTGGCGGCCACGTCGGCGTTCTGCAGACCGATCTGCTCCAAGCCGGTGCCGATGATCTGGTCGCCGCCCGGTACGAACACCCGGGCGTAGTCCTGCGACTTGGTCAAGGGCAGCTGATCGATCGCGACTTTCGAGTTGGGGTTCTTCGCGAGGAAGTCCTGCTCGCTCTGGTCGTTCACGGCCGACTTGCGCACCGGCATGTAGCCCGTGCCCTGCGAGAAGTACGCGGTGTTCTGCGCGTTGGTGACGAACTCGATGAACTTCAGCGCGTTCACCTTTCGCTCGTCGGAGATGCGCGCCGGAATCGCCAGGCCCGCACCGCCGGTGGTGACGCCGGGTCCGTTCGGATGCGGGAGGAAGGCGGTGCCGAAAGTCAGCTTGCCCTCGGCGTTCTTCTGGATGCCGCGCAGGTCGCCGGTCGAGGCGATGGTGGAGGCGATCACGCCGGTGCCGAAGTCCACCGCGATCTGCGGCTTGATGCCCGCGTACCTCTTGGCGTTGATCATGGTGCGCAGGAACGTGCCCGCCGCGATGGTGCCGGGGTCGTTGAACTTCAGCGTCCACTTGTCCGAGTACGCGCCGCCGAAGGTCCAGTTCGGGCCCTGGAAGGTCCAGGCGAGATAGTTCTTGGCGTCACCCCAGCCGTGCGCGAGCTTGCCCTCGCCGACGACCTCCTGCAGCTTCGGGCCCCACTCGTCGAACTCCTGCCAGCTCTGCGGGCCGCGGTCGGGCAGGCCGGCCCGGTTCCATACGTCCTTGTTGTAGTAGAACAGCGGGGTTGAGCGGGCGTAGGGCAGTGCGTAGTGCTTGCCGTTGAACTGGTAGTCGGCGACCAGGGAGTCGACGTAGTCGTCCAGCCGCACGCCCGCGTCGGCGAAGTGGCCGTCGAGCGGTTCGATGGTGCCGTTCAGCGCGTAGTTGAACCACCAGACGTCGGAGAGCACCACGATGTCCGGCAGATCCCCGCCCGACAGCGCCGCGTTGAACTTCTGCGACACCTCTTCGTAGTTCTTGCCCGCGTCGACCAGGTTCACCGTCAGGTCGGGGTACTTCTCGTGGAAGCGACGGATGAGTTCGGTCTCGAGCTCCTTCGAAGTGCCCGGGTGGTTGGACCAGAAGGTGAGCGTCTTGGCGTCGCCGGACTGTTTGCCGCCGCCTCCGGTGCCCGCGCACGCGGTCAGCGCCGCTCCCGCCGTGAGCGCGCCGGTCAGTCCGAGGAATCCGCGCCGGGTCAGCGCCGGGAACTGTGCAGTGGACACGTGGTTTCTCCTTGATCGGTTAACCCTTGACCGCACCGGAGGTGAGGCCTTTGATCATGTGGCGTTGCAGCACCAGGAAGACCACGAGGATCGGCAGCATGGTCAGCAGAGTTCCCGCCATGACCGGTCCCCAATTGGTGACGCTCGGGTTCTCGGTGTTCTGCAACAAGGTCAGGCCGACCGGCAAGGTGGCGACCGTCGTGTCGTCGGCCATCAGGAAGGGCCAGAGGTATTCATTCCATTCGTTGACCAGCGTCACGACCGCGAAGGCGACCATGGTCGGCCCGGACATCGGCAGCACCACCCTGGTGAGCAACCGCCACCAGTTCGCGCCGTCCATCCGCGCCGCCTCGATCACTTCCGAGGGCAGCGAGAGGAAGTGATTGCGCATGAGGAAGGTGCCGAAGGCGACGCCGCAGAGCGGAACGATGATGCCCTGGAAAGTGTTCCGCCAGCCGAGCTGAGCGATCAGCGCGTAGTTGGAGATCACCGTGATCTGGTTGGGCACCATCAGCGCCGCGATGATCACCAGGAATACCACCGTCTTGCCCGGAAAACGCAGGAACACCAAGCCGTACGCGCTGAATACGCCGAGCACGAACTTCACCGCGGAGACGACGCCGGTGATGATCAGCGAATTGCGCAGGAAGGTCCAGAACGGCAGCGTCGTGGTGGCCTCCCGGTAGTTCTCCGGGTGCCAGCTGTGCGGCCAGTACACGGCGGGCTGCACGTAGATGTCGGGCCTCGCCTTGAACGAGGTGATGAAGATCCAGAACAGTGGGACGCCGACGATGATCAGCACGCATGCCATCGCCGCGTAGCCGAGTAGAGTCACCGCCCGCTGCCTGCGCCGATAGGAAAGCGTCTGCACGCCCACGTCTTTCACTGCTGTCCCCGATCCATGACCCGCACCTGAACCAGCGTCACCACGAGCAGCACCAGGAACATGACGGTGGCCACGGTCGCGCCGTAGCCGGCCCGGAAATTGCGAAAGGACTCCTGGTAGACCTGGTAGACCATGGTCGTCGTGCCGGTGCCGAGCGGGCCGCCGCGGGTCATCACGTTGATGATGTCGAAGACCTGCAACGAATTCAGCAGCACCGTGATGGACAGGAAGAAGGTGGTCGGCCGCAACTGCGGCAGCAAGACCTTGGTGAACGTCGTCCAGGAGCTCGCGCCGTCGATCTGCGCGGCTTCCATCAGATCGGTCCGGATGCCTTGCAGCGCCGCCAGATAGATGACGAAGGTATAGCCGAGGTTCTTCCAGATGTAGGTCACCGTCACCATCAACAGCGCCCACCGCGGATTCTGGTAGAAGTCCGGCACGTCGTGCACGCCGAGCCGATGCAGTGCGTCCTGGATCAGGCCGAAGCTCGGATCGAAGATGAACTGGAAAGCTACGCCGATGGCGGCGCCGGAGATGACGAACGGCGCGAAGATCGCCGAGCGGACCACGTTGCGGCCGAACAGCTTCCGATCCAGCAGCAGCGCCAGCGCCAGTCCGAGCACCATGCTGCCCGCCACCGCCGCGAGGGTGAACACGACGGTGTTGGTGACGATGTCCCAGGAATCCGGCCTGCTCCACCATTCGCGGTAGTTGTCGAAACCGACGAATGTGGCGATCGGATCGGAGATGTTCCAATCGAACAGCGACAGCCGGATGTTGTCGATCAGCGGCCGGTAGACGAACAGCGCCAGGAGCGCGAGATTCGGCAGCACCAAGACCAGGAATAGGGCGTAGTCCCGCCAAGGACGGTGGCGCAGACCGCGTCCCGGCGGCTGCGGCAGTACTCGCTCCGGCCTGGTACGCACGGCGGTGACTCTACGGACCGGAGCAAACAGCCGGTTACGATCGCCCGCCGTCGCGCTGAACTTCTCGCGCACGGGCCAAGTAGAGCAAAAGCCGAACACTACGATCGGCTACTTCGAGCAATTGATCGTAATGTTCGGCTTCGCGCCGCTGCGGGGTTACCGCAACTTAGTTCCAGTCCCCCAGGCCGTCACTTGCGCTGAGCGTGCCGCCCTGGGTGTTCTGCACGATCACCGGGTCGCCGCGGCGCGCGTTCTCGAAGAACCACTTGGCGTCCTCGGTGCTGACGTTCAGGCAGCCGTGGCTGGCGTTGGAGACGCCCTGCTGGGCGACCGACCACGGCGCGGCGTGCACGAAGATGCCGCTGTTGGAGATGCGGGTCGCGTACTCGACCTCGAGCTTGTAGCCCTCGGGGTCGGTGACCGGAACGCCGTAGGTCGACGAGTCCATGGTCATCTTGCGCAGCTGCTCGCCGACGATGTAGGTGCCGTTCGGCGTCTCGTGCTTGGGCTTGCCCATCGAGGTGGGCATCTCCTTCACCACCTCGCCGTTGCGGGTGATGGTGATGGTGTGCGTCTCGTCGTCGGCGGTGGTCACGAAGGCGTCGCCGATGCGGAACGAGCTGGTGGTGCCGCCCGCCTGCACCTGCACGTCGGTGTTGTCCGGCCAGAACTCGTCCGGCCGCCAGCGCACCTGCTTGTCGCCGCGCCAGTAGAAGTGTCCCGGCGCTGACTTCGAGGCGGTGATCTTGATGGCCTTCTCGGCGGCGGCGTGATCGGCCACCGGTTCCTTGAAGGTGATGATGATCGGCTGCGCGACGCCGACGACCTCGCCGTCGGCGATGTTGATCGAGGGCGGAGCGAAGTTCGCCTGCGGCTCGGGCTCGGTGGCGGCGGCGGCCGAGCCGGTGCCGATCCCCGGAGGAAGCGGTTCGGCCTGAGCGGGCGCGACGAGCAGAACACCGGCTGCCGCGATCGCGGCCGACAGCAGGACGCCCTCGCGCATCCGGCGGGCTAGCCGCGCTCCCTTGCGGGGAGCAGGCGACGACCCGGTGTGCAAAGCGGCATGCATAGGTTTCTCGTCCATTCCATCTCTCGCGCGCACGCGAACGCGCGCGTAGCGAGATTTCTTCATTTCAGCGCGGAGCCAGAAGAGCGCCCCACTGGTATCGACGGCCCGACCCGTCGTCCATTCCTACCGTCCGGACGCGCGTCGTATCCACCCGCGTTTCAGATTGATGCAGCACCAGTGCTTGTTGTGGCATAGGTCACAAACGCTCTGATTGGGTATCGAAGCGGGCAAATGTGCCGGTCACGACGGATCGGACAACCTCGGAGCGCGGTCGCTCGATTCGCGAAAGACGGTTCACAGCAAACTTATTAGTGACGAAGCTCACTGACCACGTCGAACAAAATCGGGCGACGCGGACCGGTCGCGATATTGTGCGGCACCGAGAGCGGGACGCTTCCGCGCGCATACCGCGGGGCGAGCCACAGGCTTACCCGCGCCAGGATGGTGGCCAGCGCGATCCGCAACTCGTAGTCCGCGAGGGTCGCGCCGATGCAGCGCCGATGGCCGCCGCCGAACGGCGCGAACTCGAACGGCCGGTAGCGGCGGTCGACGAAGCGGGACGGGTCGAAGCGCCCCGGGTCGGTCCACACCTCGGGATCGGAGTGCAGCAATGGCACCGCTATCCCCATCGTCTCGCCCGGTGCGAGCGTGACGCCGCGCAGCGCGAACGGTTCGGTCAGCCGGCGCAGGACGATCGGTACCGGCGGGTGCAGCCGCAGGGTCTCCTGGCAGACGGCATCGAGGTAGGGCAGTGCGGCCAGCTCCGCCGGACCGGCCTCCCGACCGGCGTCGTCGAGCTCGCGCCGCAGGCGGGCCAGTGCCTCGGGTGCGCGGTGCAACCGGAACAGTGCCCAGACCAGGGAGGTCGCGGTGGTCTCGTGCCCGGCAACCAGCAAGGTGCGTATCTGCTCGCACAACTCGTCATCGGCGTCGTCGGGATAAGCGGACAGCAACATGTCGAGTACGTCGGCGGATGGTGTGGCGGGATGCTGACGCCGGTGTGCGATGTCGGCTCGGATCAACCGATCCAGTCGCTCCCGTGCGGCGCGGAACCGATCCCACGGCCCGTGCCCGTGCAGTCCGCGGCGCAGCGTGGGCAACAGCAGCAACGGCCCGGAGAACGCGGTGATGAAGTCCGTCACCGCGGTGGTGTACTCCGCTTGCCGCCGCGGGTCGCGTGCACCGAACACCACCGTCGTGATCACCCGGAGCGTGAGGGCTCGCGCCGCCGCCCGCGCATCGATACGCGTACCCGCCGCCCACTTCTGACCGCTCTCTCCGGCCAGCTCCCGTACGGTGGCTTCCTGGATCAACGCGCCGTACTCCCGTATCCGGGCACTGTGAAAGGCGGGGGTGAGCAGGGCGCGGTCGCGGCGATGGCGCTCGCCCGAAGCCAGGATCAGCGACGCGGCGCCGACCATCGGTTCGATCGGATTCGGACGCGGCGGCTCGGAGAACATCACCGGCGAGCGGAACAACTCGCGGGCGCCGGCGGCCGTCCCGGTGAACAGCACCGCGCCGAAGCCGGGAAATCGAACGTAGAACGGGTCGCCTTCCCGCGCCCTGCGCCAGCGGAAGTACCGATCGAAATCGCTGCCCGCGGCCAGGGCGTGCAGCACGGTCGCGCGCGGCGCACGCGGTCCCGCCCGGCAGGCACCCGCCTCGGTTCGTGGTGTGCTCACGTCCATACCGAGAAACACGAGGCCGCGACCGGAGCGGTTCGAAGCTAGCCCGCGGCCTGCTTGTGCTTGCGCACCGTGCCCTGCGCCGTCGCCGCCAGCCGCGCCAGCCTGGCGTCGCCGAGCGCGGTCACCATGCTGCCGAGCCCGTTGGTGACGAACGCGATCGACATGCGGAGATCCGGATCGGCGTACGCGCCGGACCCGCCGACGCCGTAATGGCCGAACGCGTGCCTCGGCTGCTGCTTGGACATCAGTACCGGGCGGTGGTAACCGAGTGTGAAATGAATCGGCACACCGAGTACGTAGTCCCGGCTCTGGGTGGGCTGCACCTGCCCGATCGTCTCGATCGTCCGCGGATCCAGGAACCGCACGGTCTGCTCGGCGCCGACCCCGGGCGGCTTCCGGTCCGCATTGGCTGCGTAGACCACGCCGCCGTTGGCCAACGCGCCGTACATACGCGCCAGTGCGCGCGCGGAGAACACGCCATTCCAGCCCGGCATCACCGCGTCGTGCACCCGGGGGTCGTGGACCAGTTCGTCGAAGCTTTCCGGCATGCCCGCCTCGGCCAGGCCGCGCACCGGCCGCACCCAGGACAGTACGGAGGAGGCGGTGTTCCAGCGGATTCCCGGCGGTCCGAGGTGGCGGTAGATCTTGGCGATCCGGTGCCGTTCGGATTCCGGGACGCGGAACCAGTACTCGTCCATGCCGAGCGGCTCGGCGATCTCGGTGCGCAACACCTCGGTGAACGGTGTGCCCGTCGCCCGTTGCACGAGTTCGGCGACCAGCCAGCCGAAGGTGATCGCGTGATAGCCAGAGGTACGGATGCGCCGGGGGTCCGCCGGACTCTCGGCCAGGGCGCGGACCACGGCGTCGTAGTGCAGGATGCCTTCGCGGCCGGGAACCAGGCCGCGCACCCGGTGCAAGCCGGCGCGGTGGCAGAGCACGTCACGGACGGTGATGTCGTCTTTACCGTGCGCGGCGAACTCCGGCCAGTACTCGGCCATCGGAATGTCGTAGTCGATCAGACCCCGTTCGGCCAGGCGGTGGACGACCGTCGAGGCCACGCCCTTACCCGTGGAGAAGGTCAGCGCGACGGTATCGCCGTTCCAGCGCCGCTCCTTGCCCGCCCAGCCTGCCCAGATATCGACCACCGGCTTGCCGTCGAGGTAGACCGCGAGCGCCCCGCCACCGCGCGCAGGCTGAGCGAACAGGCCGAAGAACTGATCTGCCAGCCGGATGAAACGCGGATCGACCAGCATTTCATGCGGTGCCGCCAGCTTTCCGCTGGCCGAATCGGCGGGTTCGAAGTCGTCCGCCGCCATTGCCGAAACCATGGGGTCACCTCCTGACCGCCGTTAGCCGGGCTGGTCAACCAGGGTAACCCGTTCCATGGGTGCGCCAGAGCCCAAAAGGCGTGGCGAGGCACGCGTCGCCGCTGTCGGCATTCCACGCGAAGGCCGCCGCGCCCAGACAGACGACCGTTTGTTCGGCGGTCTCCACCCCCGCTCGCGACCCTTCCAACGCGATCGAGATCGCGAACGTCCGCATGCCCGGTTCCGTGGTCGAGGTCATGGCGACGGCGTCCGGGCCGAGACCGAGTGCGACGGGGACCCCGCCCGCGCCCTCGCTCGCACCGACGCCTCCCGCAGCGCCGATCCCGATGGCCGTCGCGCCCGAGGTCGCGTTGGCGTAGCCCACACCGTCGATCCCGGTGGCACGGGCCTGGCCGTAGCTATCGGTCGCCGCGCGGCAGGCCGTCTCCCCATCGATGAGGGTGACATCGGTTCCGTGCTCGGATCGGCAGTGCACATCGGTGGCGGCAGCCATACCCGGAACGAAGAGGGAGCCTCCGATCGCGGCGGTGGAACACGCGATTGCGCTGATCAGCTTCACCGGGGACTCCTCTCGCACCAGAAAACCCACCATACCCAGAGCTCTTGGCGGCGGTTCGTTTCCGGCTCCGGCTCGACGTGCGCTCGGTCGATGGTGTATTCATGGCGTGGTATTTCAAGCGCAGCATGGCAACTTCGGATCACGGGGGCGTGAGTTCGCCGGCGTTACAGCTCGGGAGGACTGTACGTGTCTCGTCAACTGACCTGGGGTCGTCTCGCTTTCGCCGGATTGGCCGTCGCGGCCGGATTGTCGCTGGTCGGCTGCACTTCCACGATCAGCGGTACCGCCCAGCCTGCCGTGGACGGGACGATCGACGCGGTGTCGGTGACCAACACGCCGAAGCCGTCCTCGGGCAGGCCGACGCCGAGCACCAGCAAGCCGACGCCGAGCAAGCCGAGCGGAAACACCGATTTCGACGCGAGCATCGGCGACTGCGTGAAGCTCGGCGGCACCACCACCAACGCCACCATCGAGAAGGCGTCGTGCGGCAGCCGCGAGTCGAACTACAAGGTGATCGCGAAGGCGGCGAAGAGCTCGCAGTGCAGCAGCGACGCCGACAACTACTACGCCGAGACCGTCAACGGCATCGAGCAGGGCGCGCTGTGCCTGGACATCGACTGGGTGGTCGGCGGCTGCATGGACGTCGGCGGTGACGACCCCAAGCGCATCGACTGCACCGGTTCCTCCCCGGTGAAGGGCGTGAAGGTGGTCAAGCGCGTGGACAGCGCCGATGACGTGAACGTCTGCGGCAGCGGCACCGGATACGTCTACGACAAGCGCCGTTTCGTCATCTGCGTCCAGGAACTCTGACCCGGACTTCCCAACGCCTGCCTGCCACTAGGTTGGGGTAGGTGAGCACCACCGAGCTACCGCGGCTGCGGTCGGGCACCGGTCGTTGGATCCTGCTGGCCACCATCCTCGGATCGTCGGTCGCCTCGCTCGACGCGACGGTCGTCAACATCGCGCTGCCGCGGATCGGGGAATCGCTGGACACGGACGTCGCCGGGCTGCAATGGACGTTGAACGGCTACACCCTGACCCTCGCGTCGTTCATCCTGCTCGGCGGGTCGCTCGGCGACAAGCTCGGCCGTCGCCGGGTGTTCGTCTGGGGCACCGTGGCTTTCGCGGTCGCCTCGGTGCTGTGCGGCGTCGCGACGACCATCGAGTTGCTGGTCGCGGCCCGGATCCTGCAGGGCGTCGCGGGCGCGATGCTCACACCGGGCAGCCTGGCTCTGATCTCCTCGTCCATCGATCGCCGAGATCAAGGCGCGGCGATCGGCCTGTGGTCCGGCTTCGGCGGTGTGGCGGGCGCGCTCGGCCCGTTCCTCGGCGGCTGGCTCATCGACATCGCGGGCTGGCGCTCCATCTTCTTCCTCAACGTTCCGCTGACCCTCGTGGTCGTGCTGGTCGCGTTGCGGCATGTGCCAGAGAGCCACGATCCCGACGCCGCCCCCGAACTCGACGTGCCCGGCGCATTGGTGGTGGCGCTGGCGCTCGGTGCGCTGACCCTCGGACTGATCGACAAGATGCCCGTCCTCGTCGTGGCAGGCGTCGCGCTGCTGCTGGCGTTCGTCGTGATCGAACTGCGTAGCGACCACCCGCTGGTGCCGCCCTCGCTGTTCCGCTCGCGGGTGTTCACCGCGGCGAACCTTGTGACGCTCGCGGTCTACGCCGCCCTCGGTGGCGTGTTCTTCCTGTTGGTGCTGGAACTGCAACTGGTGGCGGGGTACTCGCCGCTGATGTCCGGCGTCGCGACCGTGCCGATCACGTTGATCATGCTGGCGCTGTCGGCTCCCGCCGGGCGCTGGGCGCAGCGGCACGGACCGCGCATCCCGATGACCACGGGACCGCTGCTGGCGGCGGCGGGCCTGGTGCTGTTGCAGCGCATCGGGCCCGACACCACCTATCTCACCGATGTACTGCCCGGTGTTCTCGTCTTCGGGCTGGGGCTCGCCGCGCTGGTCGCGCCGCTCACCGGTGCGGTGCTCGGCGCGGTGCCAGCGAGCGAGGCGGGCATCGCCTCGGGCGTGAACAACGCCGTGGCGCGCACCGCGCAACTGCTCGCGGTGGCGGCGCTGCCCGGACTCGCGGGCATTTCGGGCGCGCTGGGTGATCCCGCCGCCTTCGACCAGGGCTTCGCCACCGCGATGTGGCTGAGCGCCGGGCTGTTGGTGACCGGCGCGGTGCTCGCCGCCGTATTGCTGCGTCCCGAGCGGCACGCACCCACGCTGGACAGCGTCGACTGCATGCCGCAGTGCGCGGTCGCGGGTCCGGCGGTGGCGCCCAGCGAAAAATGAGCGGCCCGAACGCGTCGCTCGCGTTCGGGCCGCTCGTCGGGATTCGCCGGCGATCAGATCGGGATGTAACCCGCCCCGACACCGCCGCGTCCGTTGATGTCGGCCATGATCGCGCTCATGTTGGTCCCGACCTCAGGACCGAAGCAGGCGATGGCCAGGTAAGCGTTCACCATGCCGACCAGCGTCGTACCGACGACGACCGGCGCACCGGAGTCGCCTTCGACCACGCACATCTGGCTCCAGGTCTCGACGTTCGTCCGGAAGACGTCACCCCAGGCGAGACCACAGGTGTTGCCGGTCGTGCGCCCTTCCTTGCAGACGATCTGCGGGAAGCTGGCAGGCGCACCGACTCCGGTGATAGTGACGTTGCCGACCCGGTTCACCGGGGTGATCTTGCCCGGATCGAACTGGATGACGGCGTAGTCGAGATCGTGGTTGGAGTAGGCGAACCGGCCGATCACGCCAGAGCCCCGATCGGATTCGGCGTAGACCTGTGCGCCAGGGTCGCCGCAGTGACCTGCGGTCAGGCCGACCAGACGGCCCGCGTTGTCGTGGCCGACCGTCGTGACCGTGCACTCGAACTGGTTGTCGATGATGATGCCGGATCCACCGCCCAACACCGGCGGGCCCGGGTCGGCGTTAGCGGCCCCTGCGCCCGTGCCGAGCAGCGCCGCGCCCAGGGCGACGGCGAAGGCGGCGTTGGCCACCTTGGCGAGTTTGCTGAACATGTCCCTCCAGACGTCGGAAGCCCGCACGATATCAATCTGTCGCACCCATCGTGTCAGTAATCGGTCTCGGGCGCGTCACCACTACGGGGTTGTCCCCACTGCTCGGGGCTTCAATCCTATTTCATACAACTGTGATCAAATGTATCTTACGAGCCCAATAGCGATTCGCTATCGCAATTGTGAAAATCGCGTGGCCGTTCGTGCCTCGATGATAGTAAGGAGGCGTCGCGTTGGTCTCCGGAAACAAATCCGATTTTCGATGAGAATTATCCAAAGTAATTCGCCGAATGACCGGAAGCGATCGGGCATTCCCGCAGCTCGGCTGTAGCTTGTGCCAGAGCTCGGCTGGTCAACTTTGGTGTGGTTCCCAATGTTCCGCGCCCTAACCATTGCTTTCCGGCAACGGTGAGGAACATCTATGACTGCGATCACAAGTGGATGGTGTGTTCTGCACTACTCCGTAGTAAGGTGCGTCAAGCAAACGAGTCGCCGGGGCTACCAACCGGCGTCGAGGAGGATTAGCCAGTGCAGTCGACCGAGAGTCCACCATCAGGGTCACGGTTCAGTGGTGCGGTCGATTGGACGAGGTCTTACTGGCAAGATCATCCCAAGCGTTCGCTGGAGACCTTCGGCAGACAGATCACGATGGGCTTCGCCGCTGTCGCCGAACTGTTCGTCTCGATTTTCCGCAGGCGCTTCCCTTTCGCTGAGTTCGTCCGGCAGTGCGCGTTCATGGCCAGCGTCTCCGCGGCGCCCACGCTGCTGGTCGCCATCCCGATCGGCGTCATCGTCTCGATTCAGGTCGGCTCGGTCGCCGGGCAGGTCGGCGCCACCTCGTTCATCGGCGCGGCCAACGGCCTCGGCATCATCCAGCAGGGCGCTCCGCTGGTCACCTCGCTGATGATCGCGGGCGCCGTCGGCTCCGCGGTCTGCGCCGATCTCGGCTCGCGCACCATCCGCGAGGAGATCGACGCCATGAAGGTGATGGGCGTCGATCCGATGCGCAGGCTGGTCGCTCCGCGTCTGGGCGCGGCGATGCTGGTGAGCGTGCTGCTGTGCGGCTTCGTCGTCTTCGTCGGCTTCTTGACCGGCTACATCTTCAATATCTTCGCGCAGAACGGTACGCCGGGTTCCTACGTCGGCACCTTCTCTTCGTTCGCGGTTACCACCGATCTGCTTGTCGCTCTGGCGAAATCGCTGATTTTCGGTCTGCTGGCGGCAATCATCGCCTGCGACACCGGATTGAACACCCGGGGCGGTCCCGGCGGTGTCGCGAACTCGGTGAATTCCGCCGTGGTGAGCTCCGCCATCATGCTGTTCGGGGTGAACCTCATCATCACCCAGGTTTACAACGCACTATTCCCGTCACAGGTGGTCTGAGCCGGTGTCATCAACCTATGTACCGCCGCTGCTGCGGCCTCTCCAGGCGTTCCGGAAATCCGCGCAGGCTCCGGTCGATCTGCTCGCCAGGCTCGGCCACCAGGTGTTCTTCCTGTTGCGTTCGATCGGCTCGATCCCGCTGGCGCTGCGGCACTACCCCAAGGAAGTGTGGCGCCTGCTTTCGGATGTCACCTGGGGCAACGGCAACCTCGTCGTCGGCGGCGGCACCATCGGCGTCGTCGTCATTCTGAGTGCGTTCGGCGGCATGACCGTCGGCATCCAGGGTTACAACTCGCTGAACCTGCTCGGCCTGAGTCCGATCACGGGTGCGATCTCGGCGTTCGCGACGACTCGCGAACTCGGCCCGCTGCTCGCCACGCTGGCCTTCGCCGCTCAGGCGGGCTGCCGGTTCACCGCGCAGCTCGGCGCCATGCGCATCTCCGAGGAGATCGACGCGCTGGAGTCCATCGCCATCCGGCCGCTGCCGTATCTGATCAGCACCAGGATGTTCGCGTCGATGGTGGCCATCATCCCGCTCTATTGCCTCGGCCTCACGATGGCCTACGTCTCCTGCTCGCTGACGGTGCAGCTGATCGGCGGCACCGCCACCGGCACCTACCAGCACTACTTCTACCAGTTCCTCGTCCCGACCGACGTCATCTATTCGCTGATCAAGGCGATCCTGTTCGTCGCGATCACCACGTTCATCCAGTGCTACTACGGCTTCTTCGCCTCCGGTGGCCCCGAGGGCGTCGGCGTGGCCGCGGGCCGCGCGATCAAGATGTGCATCATCGCGGTCGTTTTCGCGAACCTGTTCATGACATTGGCGATCTGGGGCGTCAACCCCGGCATCCGGATCTCGGGGTAGACACCAGATGATCATCGATCCCAGTGGGCGCGGGCCCACGATGCGGCAGCTGCTCATCGCAGGCGTGTGCGGTCTGGTCGTGTTCGCGCTGGTGCTCGGCTTCCTGATGCTGCGCTACAAGGGCTACTTCCAGGAGAAGGTCAACGTCACCGCGAACCTGACCACCACGGGTGACGGTCTGCCCGAGCAGGCCGACGTCAAGTTCCGCGGCGTGCTCGTCGGCGCGGTGAAGACGGTCGACGTGGCGGCCAAGGGCGAGCTGCAGCAGGTGCGGATCGAGATGAAGCCGGAGTTCGCCGGCGACATCCCGTCCAACGTGACCGCTCGCGTGGTGCCGAGCAACCTGTTCGCCGTCACCTCCGTGGAACTCGTCTTCAACGGTCCGGCCGACCAGTACCTGCACGAGGGCTCGGTCATCGAGGAAGACCGCAGCAAGGGCACCATCGCGCTGCAGGACACGCTCACCACGGTCCGCAACATCCTCGACAAGATCGATCCGGTGCAGTTCGGCCGGGTGCTGGGCACCCTGTCGCAGGCTCTCGACGGCAGCGGCCGGATGCCCGGCTCCACCGTCGAGCGGCTGGACCGCTGGCTGCTGGCCGTCGACGAGTCGATTCCCGATCTCGGTGTGCTGCTCGGCGACTTCTCCGCGTCGTTCCACGCGCTCAACCAGTCCGCGCCCGAGCTGGTCGACGTGCTCGGCAGCTCGGTGCAGACCGCACGCACCATTGCCGACCGGCGCAGCGAGCTGGTCTCGCTGATCACCGGCACCAGCGGAACCATCGACACGGTGAACGACCTGTTCGCGCGTAACCCGAACGTGGGTATCGAGGTCACCGCGGGCACGAACGACATGTTCGGCGCCCTCGCCGCGGACCCCGACGCGATCACCAGGAGCCTGCTGAACCTCAGCGAGACCATGCGCCGGATGGACACAACGTTCACCTGGGGTCCGCAGAAGCAGCAGGTCTGGGACGCGGGCATCACGCTCACCCCGTATCGGCCCTACACCGTGGCCGACTGCCCGCGCTACGGCGAGATGGTCGGACCGAGCTGCTACACCGCCCCCGCTGTCGCCGATGTCGGCGAGCTGCCGGAGCAGCTGAAGCCGCGCGCGCTCGCCTCGGCCGCCGGGCTTCCTCCGGTGGTGCCGATGCCCGGTCTGCCGCTGATTCCCGGCGTCACCACCCCGGATCCGAACCGCGCCACCGCGGCCGCCCCGACCGGCGGCGCTCCCGCTCCGTTCGCGGGCACCCCGCTCGAGGGTCTGTTCCCCATGCTGCCCCCGGGCCTGCTCCCGCCCGCCGCGGCTCCAGCGCCCGCGGCTCCGGCCGCCGCGCCGGGGGGCACGCCGTCGGCGGCGCCGATCTCCTACCGGGGTGACTCGGCGATCACCGCGCTGCTCGGCCGCACGCCGACCACCGCCGAATACCTGCTGCTGAGCACGATTCTGAAGGGCGGAACCATGCAGGTGGCCGACAACGGTGCCGCACGATGAGCATTCGCAAACCGCTGATCGGATTCAGCATCTTCGCCATCGTGTCGATCCTGGTGACGGTGGTGGTGTGGAACACGCTGGCGCGCATCGTCAGCGGCGACACCTACACCTACTCCGCCACGTTCTCCGATGTGCTCGGCCTGCACGAGGGCGACGACGTCCGCATGGCGGGCGTTCGGGTCGGCAAGGTCGAGAAGATCGAGCTCGGCCGCGACGGGAATCTGAAGAAGTCGGTCGCCAAGGTCACCTTCGTGGTGCAGCGCGACCAGACGATCTACAACGACACCAAAGCGCTGGTCCGCTACCAGAATCTGATCGGTCAGCGGTACGTGGCGCTGGCCCCCGGCAAGGGGTCGAACCCCGCGCCGCTGAAGAACAACGGTTCCATCCCGATCGACCGCACCGAGCCGTCGTTCGACGTGTCGGGTCTGTTGAACGGGTTCCAGCCGCTGTTCCAGGTGTTGCAGCCCGAACAGGTCAACCGGCTGTCGGAAACCTTCATCCAGGCATTGCAAGGTGACGGCGTCTCGCTGAGCGCGTTCATCGTCCAGGCCGCCCAGCTGGCCACCGACTTCCAGCGCAGGGACGCGATCCTGTCCGATGTGATCACCAACCTGTCGGGCGTTATGTCCGGGTTGGCGAAACGAGGTGATGAATTGGAGACCCTGGTGACCCAGACCCGGGCCTTGATCGGCGGGCTGTACGAACAGGGACAGTCGTTGCTCGCCTCGACCGAGCAGATCGCGAGCGCGACCACATCGGTGGTCGGCATGCTCGACCGGGTCCAGCCGAGTCTGCGCACGGCGCAGAACTCCACCAGCGCGGCGCTGACGCTACTGCTCGACAACGGCGCCAAGCTCGACCAAGCCGCGATCGACCTGCCGAACGTCCTGTCGGCGGCGGGCAGGCACACCTCGGAGGGCGGCTACGCCAACGCCTACCTGTGCGGCCTGGACGTGTCGCTCTACGGCGTCCTGTTCCCCCGCGGCCTGTTCTCCCAGATCGGTGGCACCTCGCACTCGGCGGTGTGCCGCCCATGATGACGAAGCTCAGGTCCAGGTTCGAGAGCAACCGGTACTTCTGGTTGGGCATCATCGGCGGCGCCCTCATCGTGGTGCTGCTGCTGGTGTCCAGCGTCTACAAGCTGATCGGCGTCGGCGAGCAGTCGATCAAGGCCGAGTTCGTGCAGGCCGCGGGCATCAGGGTCGGCGACAAGGTGAACATCGCCGGGGTGTCCTCGGGCCGGGTGGTCGGCGCCGAACTAGAGGGCAGTCACGTGCTGCTCACGTTGAGCGTCAGCGACGACGTGAAACTCGGCCCCGACGCGCGTGCCTCGATCAAGATGGCTACGCTGCTCGGCGCCAGGTACGTCGACCTCGAGCCGGGCGACGGCTCGGGTCTGAAGGGCAAGCGGATCCCGGTGTCCAACACCACGGTTCCGTACAACCTGGCCGACGTGGTGCAGGTCGGCACCCCGAAGTTCGAGGCGCTCGACACCAAGAAGCTGGCCGATTCGCTGAACCTGATCAACGAGCAGATGAACGGCTCGCCCCAGCTCACCGCCCAGGCGCTGGACAGCGTCGGCGCGCTGGCCAAGGTCATCGACAGCCGCAAGACCGAAGTGGACGCCCTGCTCAAGGATCTGGATCGGGTCACAAGGATCCTCGCCGACAACCGCAACAGCATCCTGCTGGTGATCACCCAGGGCGAGGCCATCGCCAACCGGGTGATGGAGCGCCAGGCGCTGCTGCGCCAACTGCTGGACAACGTCGCGGCGCTGACCAAGCAGCTGGAGGCGATCGGCGCGGAGAACAACGATCAGCTCGGCCCGACCATCCAGCAGCTGAACACCATGGCCGAGGGCCTGCAGAAGAACAAGGACAACCTGGATCGGATGCTGTCGCTCATGCCGCCGACCCTGCGCTACCTGGCCAACTCCTGGGGTGGCAGCGGTCCGTACGGCGATGTCGGCCTGCCGTGGCTGTTCCCGGACAACTGGTTGTGCTTCGCCCAAGTTATCGAGGGGTGCCAGGGATGAAATTCCGCACGGGCTTTCCGCTGAGGACCGTCGCGAAGACGCTCCTGATCAGCGCCGCCGCGCTGACGGTCGGCAGCTGCTCGCTGCTGCCGAGTTCGGTGAACGACGCGTTGGGCAACACCCTGCGGATCACCGCCGACTTCGACAACATCGCGGGCATCTACGAAGGCAACCCGATCACGGTGCTCGGGCTCGACGTGGGCAAGGTCGACAAGATCGTGCCCAAGGGCACGCTGATCGAGGTGCACATGTCCCTCGACAAGGACGTGAAGATCCCGCAGGACGCGATGGCCGCGATCATCTCGCCGTCCATCGTGACCGACCGGCACATCGAACTCACCCCCGTGTACACCGGCGGTGCGACCTTGTCCGACGGTTCGCACCTGCCCAAGGCCCGCACCAAGACCCCGGTCGAGCTGGACACGATGATCAAGACCATTGATCAGTTCGCCGCCGCGTTGAAGCCGGAGCCGGGGCAGGAGGGCCTCGGCCCGTTGTCGGGCCGGGTGCTGTACCCGATGCTCAACGGCAACGGCGAGAAGATCCGCGACACCCTCAACGCGCTGTCCAGCGCGCTGAAGGTCGGTGTGGACAACAAGGACGCGATCTCCAGCATCATCATCAAGCTGAACGACCTCACCACCATGCTGGCCGACAACGATCAGTCGGTGCGCGATTTCAGCAACCGGGTGACCCAGATGACCGGCCTGCTCGCCGAACAGGCTCCCGGCTTGCAGGCCACACTCGACCAGTTGCTCGCCTTCCTGCGGAACACGAGCACCACGCTGACGCAGTACCAGGACCAGTTGCAGGGCACGATGACCGGCCTGACCAACGTGACCCAGCAGCTGCGCGACAACGCTCGCGGCCTCACCGAGGTCGCCGACCTGGCGCCGATGGTCATGCAGAACGTCGACAACATCATCAACCGCGAGCACCAGTACGTCCGGTTGCACGCGGTGATCGGCACCGCGCTGTCGGGTGAGATCGTCAGCCTGTTCTGCGAACGCATCCAGATGAAGGCCGATGGCTGCCGCACCGGGAACATGCAGGACTTCGGCCCCGACTACGGGCTCACCGCCGCACTGCTCGGACTGACGAAATGACGTACCGAATGACGATCAAGGCACGCAGGGCACTGGTCGCCGTCGCCGCGGTGGCCGGTGTGGCGGTCACCTCCGGCTGCGGGCTCACCGTGGAGAAGCTGCCGCTGCCGAAACCGGGCCAGGGCGGGGAGACCTACACCATCCACGCGGTCTTCGAGAACGCGCTGAACCTGCCCGACCAGGCGAAGGTGAAGATCGGCGGTTCGGACGTCGGCGTGGTCACCGACATCAAGACCAAGAACTTCCAGGCCATCGTGGACCTGACCATCCGCAAGGACATCGAGTTGCCCAAGGGCAGCACGGCGGAACTGCGTCAGGCCACCCCGCTCGGTGACGTGTTCGTCGCGGTGTCCAAGCCCAAGACCGAGCCCGGCGCGGCAATGCTGCACGACGGCGACACGCTCACCATCGACAGCACCTCGGCGGGCGCGACCGTCGAGCAGTTGCTCATCTCGGTCTCCATGCTGTTCAACGGCGGCGGCATCGCCAGCCTCTCCAAGCTCGGCTCGGAGCTGGACTCCATCGTCGGCGGGCGTGGCGAGCAGCTCGCCCATTTGATCACCGAGATGACCGGAGTGGTCGGCAGTTTGAACGCCAACTCCGCCCGGGTGGACAGCGTGCTCGGCGAGTTCAGCACCCTCGCCAACACCATCGAGGGGCGGCGCTCGGAGCTCGGCGAGGTGGCCGACACGTTGCCGCAGATGATCGGCGCGATCGCCGAGAACAACCGGGCCCTCGGCGATCTGCTCACCAAGCTGTCCACCACCAGCGCCGCGCTGGGCGACTACGCGAACACCTCGACCGAGAACCTGAACGGACTGCTGCAGAACACCCATCAGCTGATGGACGCGATCGCCAAGACCGGTGACGGCTTCGGCGTCCTGCTGGATCGGCTGCGCGTAATTCGGCCGAAGGTGGACGCGACCTTCCGCGGCAGCAGTTTCGCGGTGTACGCGACCGCGACCAACCTGGACATCAGCGCGCTCACCGATCCGCAGCACGGCAAGCTCCAGGATCTCAACGACTTGCAGGACTTCGCGGGCAGCCTGATCCAGGTGCTCCAACTCGTTCAGGGTCGAGTGGCGGGAGGCCAGCGATGACCTCCGTGCGCAAAGTGTTCGGAAGCAAGATCTTCCTGTCGAACCTGGGTCTGGTGCTCGTGCTGCTGGTCGGCGCCGCCTACCTGATGGTGAACGTGATGCGGGTGAACCCGCTGCGGTCCGACTACACGGTCACGGTGAATCTGGACCGTTCCGGTGGTCTGCAGCCGGGCAACGACGTGACGTTGCGCGGCTGGCGCATCGGCAAGGTGACCTCGATCCAGCTGACCGATCGCGGCCAGTCCATCGCCGCCACCGCGCAGATCGAGTCGAAGTACAAGATCCCGGTGGACACCCAGATCGCGGTGCAAGCGCTGTCCGGTGCGGGTGAGCAGTACATCGACTTCCGGCCGAACGCCGAGCAGGGGCCCTATCTGGCCAACGGCGCGGTGATCAAGTTCGATCCGGACAAGATCCACACGCCCACGCCGGTGTGGTCGGTGCTGGACAACTCCAGCGCCCTGATCGCGCAGATCGACCCGGATCACTTCCAGGTCATCCTGAACGAGCTGGACATCGCGCTGAGCGGAGGCCCGGATCAGCTGCGCGGGCTGGTCAACGGCATCAGCTTGGCGATGGCGGGCCTGGATTCGCTGCTGCCGCAGACCACGAATCTGATCACCAACCTGCGCACGATCGCGAACACCACGTCCATGGCGCAGCCCGATCTGGCCACGCTGACCAGCAACTCCGGCGTGCTGTTCGAGCAGTTCAACAAGGCGAACGCGGAACTGCAACGGGTGCTGGAGACGGCGCCGGGCCAGCTCACCAGCCTGGGCGCGGTGGTGGACAAGACGGCCGATCCGATCACCAGCCTGGCGACCAACTTCCAGGCGATCACGAAGGCGGCGCAGCTGCGACTGCCCGCGCTGCGCGCGCTGTTCCCCTCGCTCGCGCTCGGTGGCGAAGCGCTCGGCATTCCGGCGCACGACGGCGAGTTCCACGCGATGATCGACATCTGGCCGCGGCCGTTCTGCACCTACAACACTCCCAAGATCCGCAACGAGGTCGTGCAGGACGGCACGATCCCGAAGTGGAACTACTGTGAGAACCCGCCGCCGGGTCAGCAGATCCGCGGCGCCGCCAACGCGCCGCGGCCCGACGTGCCCGACAACGGCGCGCACATGCCGCCGGGTGTGGATCCCAACGAGCGGACGCTGCCTCCGGTGCGGTGAGTCGTACCCGGCCCGGCGGTCGTCCCGCCGGGCGGGCATACTCGCCGGTGGAACCCGTAAGGTTCGCTGTCGCGGGCCGCTGAAGCCAATCGGTGCGCACCGACGCGCGCCGGGAAAGTGCAGGTTTTATCGATGTCTACCGACGACGCCGAGACCGGCAAGGACGCCGAGACCACGCCCGCCTCCGACCACGACACCGACGCGGTGACCGAGAAGTCGCAGGATGCCGCCGGCGCGGCGAAGCCCGACCTGTCCAAGGCGGAGAAGGCAGACAAGGCCGGGAAATCCACCTCGCTTCCGCTGGTGGCCGCGTTCGTGGCCGGCGTGCTCGCGGTCGCCGCGATCACCGCGGTGGTCGTGTTCTTCTTGCAAGGCAAGGATCGCGGCGACAAGCTCGACGCGATCCGCGACTCGACCAACGCCGCGTGCGCGTTCGGCAAGGACGTCTCGGTCTACGACTACTCGAAGAATCTCGACGACTACTTCACCGCGGTGAAGGCGGGCTCGTCGGGCGAGTTCCTCAAGGAGTTCGACGACGCGACCAAGGCGTTGAAGGACGCCATGGTGCAGGCCAAGGTCAAATCCTGGGTCGATGACGTGCAGTGCGGCTACCAGTCCGGTGACCAGACCTCGGCCAAGGTGTTGGTGACCCTCACGCAGTACCGGACCAACTTCACCCAGGCCAACCCCGAGCGGCAGTTCGTCGTGGTGATCGCCCAGCTGCACAAGTCGGGCGACAAGTGGCTGGTCGAGAAGCTCGATTCGCCGATGTTGAAGGGCGCGGGCACCGGCCTGCCGGGCGCTCCCGCGCCGGGCGGTGCTCCCGCGCCGGGCGCCCCGGGGCAGCCCGCACCGTCTGGTCAGCCCGTACCGCAGCCGGGCAACTAGCCGAGCGCCTCCGGCGGTGGGCCGAGCCACCACCGCCGGAGGTCATTCGGGCAGCTCGCGGCGCTTCGGCGGGCGCATCAGAACAGCGTCAGAGCCTGTGGCGCCGACGGCGCGGCCGCCTTCCCCGCGGCCTCGTCTTTCGGCGCTTCCGGCGCCGTCGGCGTTTCCTCCACAGTCACCGCGAGCATTTCCACGGTGTTCGCCTCGGCGACAGCCGCGGTGACCGCGGCCTGCCGAGCCGCTTCTCCGGCCAGTGCGTCTGCCTGCTCGTTGAAATAGTTGCCGACGTGTCCGCGCACCCAACGGAACCGGACCGGTCCCGGCCTGCTCGCGATGGCCCGATCGATCTGCCGGACGAGTTCGACGTTCTTCACCGCCCCACCGGTCGACGTGCGCCAGCCGTTGAGCCGCCATCCCGACACCCACTCCGAGGCGCATTTGATGGCGTAGAGCGAATCGCTCTCGATGAGCAGGGGTTCGGACCCGGGGTGGGCGACGATCGCCTCCAGCACCGCGCGCAACTCCGCGACCTGGTTGGTTCCGGAAGCGGCTCCCCCACTCGCCGAGGAGCCCTGATGATTGACCCAAGCCCAGCCGATGGCGCCGCCGGGATTGCGGAGGCAGGATCCGTCGGTGCTCACGATGATCATGGCTGGCACCCTACGCAATCCGACCGACAAGATCGGTACCGTGGAATTCCTCTATCTCCCTCCGTAACCGCGACTCCGTGCGGCGCAACGCCGTTCTCACCGCGGCGTCGAGCAGGCCGGCGCTCAGGCGTCCGAGCACTCCGCGAGGTGGACTGTACTCCGCCTCGGAGGTCAGCACCGAGCGCCCGTAACCGAGCGGGTCGAAGCGCAGCCGCAGTGTGCCGGAGAAATGTCCGCGCAGTGCGTACCCGATCACCGCGTTGCGGCGGTATTCGGTGATCTCGCAGGTGGCGGTCGGCTGCCAGAGCGCGAGGCGGCTGGTGGTGGCGAAGACCGCGCCGAGTCCGCGGTCCTGGTCGCCGGTCGGTACGAAGTCCGCGATCCCGAACATCCAATCCGGTACGAATAGATGGTTGTCCGTGTAGTTGAAAGCGACCTCGACGGGCGCTCCGACGTCACTCGCGTACTTGATGTGGCCCATAGGCCCTCCCTGTTCCACGACTGGCGTTAAAAGTACTACAGCTCTCCTCTTTATTCGAGGGCTCGGCGCGATTCGATGCGACGAATCGCAAGATTGCGACCGAGTAGTTGCTTGGGAAAAGGCTCCTCCGGCGCGCGCTCAGAGTTGGTCGACGATGTGTTCCGCGATCGGCATGGCCGAGGTCGCCGCAGGTGAAGGGGCGTTGAGCAGATGAACCGAGCGCTCGGTGCGCTCGATCATGAAGTCGTGCACCAAAGTTCCTTCTCGCAATACCGCTTGCGCGCGAATTCCTGCTTCCCGAGGGAGTAGATCGGCGAGCGTCAGCTCCGGACAGTAGCGGCGGCACTGTGCCAGGTATCCCCGCTTGAACAGCGAATTGCGCAGCTCTCGCAGGCCGGTGCGCACGTTCGCCTTGGCGACGCGGTGGAAACCCGGGAACCCGAGCACTTCTCGCGCGTCCCTCAGGTCCAGACTGCCTTTGCGGTAGCCCTCCCGCGCGAGACCGAGCACCGCGTTCGGACCCACCGTGAGCGCTCCGTCGATCGTCGGGCTCAGATGCACGCCTAGGAAAGGCAATTCCGGATCGGGGATCGGATAGATCAACGTGCTGACCAGGCCGTTGCGCTCCTGCGGCAGCTGGTAGTACTCACCACGGAAGGGAACGATGCGAAAGTCGGTGCGCAGCCCGGCGGCTCGTGCCATCCGGTCGGCTTGCAGCCCCGCGCAGACCACCAGGCGGCGAGCTGTCCACGATCCGGTCGGGCCGGCGGCGGTCACCGCGTTCGAGGTCTCGGTGAGCGTCGCGACCTCGGCGCCCAGCACGAATTCGCCACCGGCGCAGCGGACTTCCTCGGCCAGCGCCTCGGTCACCCGAGTGAAGTCGATGATGCCGGTATCCGGGACGAAGAGGGCGCCGACACCGGTGACGCGCGGTTCTCGCCGCGCGAGTTCCGCGGCGTCGATCAGTTCGACGGCCACGCCGTTGACGACGGAACGTTCATGCAGTGCGAGCATGCGTCCGTACTCGGCATCGTCGGTGGCGACCAGCAATTTGCCGCAGACCCGGTACGGAATGCCGTGTGCCGCCGCGAAATCCTTGGTCCATCGCGCACCCCGGCGGCACAGCTCGGCCTTCAGGCTGTCCGGTGGATAGTAGATGCCGGAGTGGATGACGCCGCTGTTGTGCCCCGTCTGATGGACTGCCAGACGCTCTGCCTTCTCCAGCAGCACCAGGCTCGCACCGGGATGGCGCACCAGGATCCGGTGCGCGGTCGCCACGCCGACGATGCCGCCGCCGATGACGCAGAAGTCGTAGGCGCTCATGCGAGCAGGGTAAACGGTGTGTCACACCACGGTGGAATCCGCTGCGCCGTGCGTGGACGCGCGTTCGTCGGTTCCCTTCGGCGCGGGAGCGGGGTGCCGATCCAGGTGCAGGTCGTGCTCGCCCAGACTCGGGTCGGAGAACGCCACTCGCACCTCGCCACGCTGGGTATCGAGGTCGGTGCGCATGGTGGTCACGGCGCCCGGTTGCTCCGGCACGGAGCCGGAGCGGAACAGACCCGTGAGCGCCGTCAAGGCGTTCGTGTCCACGGTGATCGAGACCGTGTCGGCCGCGCTCTCCGCGACTTGCGCGCCGACGTAGGCGTCACCGAATCGAACTTTCCCGCCCAGAGGCGTGCGCCCAGGCGGTGTGGCAGGCGAATCGACCTGCGGCTCGGCGATTTCCGGCTGGCGGGCACGCGGAGCGGAAACCGCTGCGGGCAAGACGAAGCTGTTGCCGGTCAGCACGGGATAGAAGCCCGTGCCTCGTCCGCGATCGGGCTCGTCCGGGGCGGCTGGGGTGACCGGCGCGGCGATCGGAGTATCGGGGCGCTGCGTATCGGCGATCTGGTGGACGATATAGGCGCCGGCAGCGACGGTCAGGCTGAGGCTGGCCGCACCGGCGAGCACGACGGCGGCATGCCGTGCGACCTGGGCAGGTCGGTGTGCTGTCACGATGCGCTCCTTTCCCTGCGACGCTGCTCCCCACAGGCGATCAGCACCATGGAAAGCTGTACGCCCGACCAGATTACCTGTGCGGTCGAGGGGCATACCTGATCGAAGAGAGCAGAATCACAACGCGCGCGGCCCGGGGCGAGCCGGTGCGCCCTGGCGTGCATGGCGTCGATGTTTCCGTGAACGCACGGGCGGGTAAATATTCGGGTAGCTGGCGAGCGCCATTCTCGACTGCCATCTCGAGACACCCGGCCAACGGCGTCCGGCCGTCGACATGAACACGGCGCACCCAAGTGTGGCGCTCGCCCGCTCCCGATTCCGCATGGACCGGGCCGGGTGTGGGCGGGTCAGGCGAACTGGCCCGCTGTCCTTCCTTCGCCCGTCGGCCCCGCGAAAGCCTGTGCGATGGTGAGCCATTCCGCGGCGTCGTCGCCGTGCGCCAAGATTTCCAGATCGTTCGGATGGCGGCGCTGTGTCACCAGCAGACAGAAGTCGAGTGCGGGTCCGGTCACCCGCTGTTCGGCGTCCTCAGGGCCCCACGACCAGACGGTGCGATCCGGCGCGGTGAGTTCGACCCGGAATTCCGCTGCGGGCGGAGTCTTTCCGTGCACGGTGTAGGCGAAATTCCTGGTGCGCACGCCGATATGGGCCACGGTGCGCAACCGCGCCGTGGGCGAGCGGTGCACGCCGATGGCATCGGCCACGTCCTGCCCGTGCGCCCAGGTCTCCATGATGCGGGCGGTGATCATCGACGCGGCGCTCATGGGCGGGCCGAACCACGGCAGTTTGGCGCCCGCGGGCACGGCGCGCAGTGCGGCGGTGAGCGACGCGCGCCCACGCCGCCAGCGGTCGAGCAACTCGGCGGGCGGTTCGGTCGCGGCCTTCTCGGCGGCCTCGTCGACGAACGTGAGCGCGCGAGGTCCGGCTTCGGTCAGCAACTGCTGGAAGCGGGCGGCGTCCGCGGTGGCGATCGCCGCGATCTCATCGGTCCAGGCCAGATGCCCGATCTGGTGTGCGATGGTCCACCCGGGCGCGGGTGTGGCGCGCGCCCATTCCGCGGGCGCCAGCGGGGCGACGAGTCGTTCCAGGTCCGCGCATTCGTCGGCGAAGTCGCCGAGCAACGCCTCTAGATCAGCCATCTGCGCCCCTGCCGGTTCCGGGCCCACCGCCTCGTGCGCCACCGTCGTCCAGCATCGCAGCGAGCCCAAAAAAAGGCAAGCATGCTTGTTTTATCTTGCCGGTTCCGGCCCTGCTACCAGCCGAAAAGGATCAAGTGGGCGGCTCCGACGACGAGGCCGAGGACCGCGCCGTGCAGATACAGCAGCCAGGCGTCCTGCTCGACGGAGGCGTAGAACATCTCCATGAACTCCCCTGGCGTGAGCCGCCGCAGCTTACGCGCGGCGAACTCGTCGATGGTCTTGGCCTGCTCCCGGGTGAATTCCTCGTCCTCGACCAGGGTCGGCGCCAAGCCGACCGCGGCGCCCGCCGCGCCCACCGTGAGGTTGTCGAACTGGCGACGCCCCAGCGCCGCCCGCACGAGTGCGGTGGTCGGCCCGAGCTGACGATGGATCTCGTCGGCGATCAAGCGCTCCAGCAACTGCCTGGTCTTGTCCCCGTTCGGGCCTTCCAGCAGTTCCTTGGACAGATTCGGCAGCGTCAGCACCTGATAGGCCAGGATGTGCGCCAGATCGGTCGCCGCTTGCGGCTGCCGTTTGGCCAGCAGTGCTTGCTTCCACAGGTACTTGTACCTCGGTTGCGGATCACCCGGCTCGAACACCATCTTCACCGCGATGACGTTCACGATCACGCCGATCGCCGCCGAGGCGAGCAGCACGATCACCCAGCCGGGGACCCAGCCCAGCACCGGAATCTGCTGGTGCACGTGCAGGTACAGAGCCAGCAGCACGCCGAAGGGCGCGCCGAGCAAGCCGATGCGCACCATGAAGCGCAGTTCGGGCGCCGCGATGGTGGTGGTCAAGTCCTTCAGAATGGCCGGGTTGTCCTGCAGGTAGCGGATCACGAAACCCTTGATGCCGATCAATTGGTCGACGTTGTCGCCCAGCGACGCGAACGCGCGGCGCGACAGTGCGGGCAGTTCCCGATCCACTCGCTGGTAGATCAGCTGCTTGGCGGCGCGCGGCACCGTACGCCACAGGTCCGGGTTCTCCCGGTACATCAGCTCGTCCACCAGCGGGCGCACCTGCTGCCGCGCCAGCACCGCGATGTAGTCGGCGATGCCGTCGAGATCGAGTTCGTGGATGAAATCCTTGGGGCTGCCGATCCGCATCAGGGCCTTGTCCACGCAGATGCTGGCCATCTTCTCCGCCCGCGCCGGGATGAAGCCCTGGAATCCGAGGCGCAGGCCGTCGCCGGAGAAGGTCGGCAGCACTTGCACCCGGCGGGGGAAGTACGGATAGAGCACGTGCAGACCCGGGATGCGGATGCCGCGAAAGACGATCGGCCAGAACAGCATCAGCACGCCGGTCCAGTTCGTCAGCCATCCCGCCAGCGCGCTGAAGATCGGGAACGTGATCAGGTCGACCACGAATTTCGGCTGCCCGGTCACGCTCTCCCAGTCGATGAACACGCCAGCGGCGAGCGACGACATCGATGGGACTCCCTAGGCCGATCCGGCGGTACCGCCGGTATGAGATATCAAGGCCCCAACGTTCTCATTGCCTTGGACGGGGTGTCAACGCGAAGCGGGGGCCGTACCGGTCGGCACTTCGCCGTCAGCGAACGGACCGGTCGGGGCGGAACAAACCCACACACCCCGGGGTTGAGTAGGCATCGCTCAACTTTTGGAAGGTCGAAGACGTGACTACACCTCAGAACCTGCCGGTGCTGTTCCTGACCGATCCGATCGTGCTGCCGGGCATGGTCGTGCCCATCGAACTGGACGAATCGGCGCAGGCCGCGATCGATGCCGCGCGCGCCGCAAAGACCGACGCCGTGCTGCTCGCGCCGCGGCTGAACGAGGGCTACGCCACCTACGGCGTGGTCGCCACCATCGAACAGGTCGGCCGGATGCGCGGCGGAGCCCCGGCGGCCGTCCTCAAGGCCGAACGGCGCGCCAAGATCGGGCACGGTGTCACCGGGCCGGGGGCCGCGCTGTGGGTGGAGGCCGAGCCGGTCGAGACGCCTGCTCCGGACGGCCGCACGAAGGAACTGGCCGCCGAATACAAGAAGCTGGTCGTCTCGGTGCTGCAACGCCGCGAGGCCTGGCAGATCATCGACGCGGTCAATCAGCTGACCGACCCGTCGGCCATCGCCGACACCGCGGGTTACGCCCCGTACCTGACTTCCGAGCAGAAGCGTGAACTGCTCGAGACCCCCGACGCGGCCGAGCGGCTGACCACGCTGATCGAGTGGACCAAGGCGCACATCGCCGAGGCCGAGATCAGCGAGAAGATCAGCGAAGACGTGCGCGAGGGCATGGAGAAGAGCCAGCGCGAATTCCTGCTGCGCCAGCAGCTCAACGCGATCCGCAAGGAACTCGGTGAGGACGAGCCCGACGGCGCCGACGACTACCGCACCCGCGTCGAGCAGGCCGACCTGCCCGACACCGTGCGTGAGGCGGCGCTGCGCGAAGTCGGCAGGCTGGAGCGTGCCAGCGATCAGAGCCCGGAATCCGGCTGGATCCGGACCTGGCTGGACACCGTGCTCGAGCTGCCGTGGACGGTGAAGACCACCGACAGCGCCGACGTCTCGGCCGCCCGCGCGGTGCTGGACGCCGACCACCACGGCTTGGACGAGGTCAAGGACCGCATGGTCGAGTACCTGGCCGTCCGCGCTCGCCGGGCCGCCCGCGGCCTGGAGGTGGTCGGCGGACGCGGGTCCGGCGCGGTGCTGGTGCTGGTCGGTCCGCCCGGCGTGGGCAAGACCTCGCTGGGAGAGTCCGTGGCGCGAGCGCTCGGCCGCAAGTTCGTCCGCGTGGCCCTGGGCGGCGTGCGTGACGAGGCCGAGATCCGCGGTCACCGCCGCACCTACGTCGGCGCGCTGCCCGGCCGGATCGTGCGGGCCATGAAGGAAGCCGGTTCGATGAACCCGGTCGTCCTGCTGGACGAGATCGACAAGGTCGGCTCGGACTTCCGCGGCGACCCGGCGGCCGCGTTGCTCGAGGTGCTGGACCCGGCGCAGAACCACACGTTCCGCGATCACTACCTGGATCTGGACCTGGACCTGTCCGACGTGCTGTTCATCGCGACCGCGAACGTCATGGAGACCATCCCCGGCCCGCTGCTGGACCGGATGGAACTGATCACCGTCGACGGCTACACCGAGGACGACAAGGTGGCCATCGCGCGCGACTTCTTGGTGCCGCGGCAGCTGGAGCGCAACGCGCTGACCGCCGAGGAGGTGTCGATCAGCGAGGAAGCGCTGCGCGAGATCGCCGCCGACTACACCAGGGAGGCCGGGGTCAGGCAGATGGAGCGGCTGATCGCCAAGGCGCTGCGCAAAGCGGCCACGCGGCTGTCGGAGCGCGAAACCGGATCTGGTTACGACCCCGAACTGGGTTACGACGTCGAGCGTGACGCCGGAGCCCTGACGATCGGTCTGGACGACCTGAAGGACTACTTGGGTCGTCCGCGCTTCACTCCCGACTCGGTGGAACGCACGGCCGTCCCGGGTGTGGCCACCGGCCTCGCCGTGACCGGCGCGGGCGGCGACGTCCTCTACATCGAGGCGAACGCCGCCGAGGGCGAGCGCTCGCTGACCCTCACCGGCCAGCTCGGCGACGTCATGAAGGAGTCGGCACAGATCGCGCTGACCTACGTGCGCTCGCACCTGGAGGAGATCGGCATCGAGCCGTCGGTGCTTGATCGCAATATCCACATCCACTTCCCGGCGGGTGCGGTGCCGAAGGACGGGCCGTCCGCGGGCGTCACGATGGTCACCGCCCTGGTGTCGCTGGCGCTGGGTCGTCAGGTGCGATCGGACGTCGGCATGACCGGTGAGGTCACGCTGAACGGCCGGGTGCTGCCGATCGGCGGCGTGAAGCAGAAGCTGCTCGCCGCCCAGCGGGCCGGATTGAAGACGGTGTTCATCCCGGCGCGCAACGAGCCGGATCTGGACGACGTTCCGGCGGAAGTGCTGGCCGCGCTGGACGTCCGGCCGGTCGCCGACGTGGCCGACATCCTGGCCTACGCGATCGAGCCGGTCGCCGAGCCTGCCTTGGGGCCTGCCTTCGCGGCGACCGCCTGATGGGTGCGATCGGACGTAGTCCGTCCTCAGCCCACGCATGCCCGGAGCGATTGCGGAGGTACGCCTGACCTTGGACGGAACGGGCCGGGCACGGAGCTATCCGGGCCCGGCCTTTCGCATGTCGCGATCGGCGAGGGACGTTGGTGAAGCACCGGAGCGGCTCATCGCTCGCCGTGCCCGGTGTGGCCACCATCGACGGACCTCGCCACATCGGGTCGGCGGCTGACCCTCGCCGAATATGCTGTGTCGCAACGCACTTGCCGAGCTGCGGCACAGGCGGTCGGCGGATCTCGTTCCTGAGTACGCCCGCGCGCCGACACACCGGCCAGTGCCGCCGTCACCCGATAGCGCGGGCGACGTGCGAACGGACGTCGTGAGGTCAGGGACTGGTGTTCGTGCCGGCCAGGTCCGTTTCCGCGAGCCGGGTGGTGCCTTGGCCCACCGCGCACAGGACCGGTTCGCGCCCGGAGCTTTCCGCGTAGATCGCGCAGTGGGCAACCGCCTGGCGGCGCGTCGCCCCGGTGACGGATGCCTCGATGCGCAACCGGTCGCCGGCGGCGGGCCGCAGGTAGGTGATGGTGACACCTCCGGTGAGTACGTTCGCGCCGAGAACCGTTCCCGCGGCGAAGGTGAGGGCGTTGTCGGCGGCATAGGCGAGCACGCCGCCGTGCACGTAGCCGAATTGCTGGGTCAGTTCGCGGCGCAGCGGGATGATCAGGGTCGCGGCGCCGTCGCCGAAGGCGGTGATCTCGGTGCCGATCAGCGTGGCGAAGGGCTGGGCGGCGAGTATCTTCTTGGCGCTGTCCAGGTCGAGGGTGTTGGTGGCGGTCACTCGGGCAGCTGCCCTGCGGCCGCGGTGCGATCGGCGGCGAGCGCCAGCCAGGCGGCGTCGGCCAGCTCGCCCGCGACTTCAGCAGGGGCGATGCGCATGTCACCGCCCAGCCACTGCCGGGTGTATTCCTGCGCCGGACCCAGCCACAGCGCGTAGACCAGATCGATGGGCAGATCGCGCACCACCCCGTATCCCGCGTGGGTGCGCCACCACCGCGTCACGTCGGACATGAAGCGGCGATTGCTCTCGCTCTCGCGCACTCCCGGCGGCCGCGCGGAGGTGAGTACCGTTGCGCGATATTGATTTTCGCTCACCCACCGCAAGTGTTCGCGCACACCGGCGGTGACGCCTTCCCGCGCGTCGGCGCTGTCGCCGACCACCGCCCAGAAATGCTTCTGATAGTCCGCCAGCGCGTTGGCCCACACCTGCCGGTACAGGTCGGCCTTGTCCGGGAAGTGGTGGTAGAGCGCACCGACGCTGGCGCCCGCCGCGCCCCGGATCTGGGTCAGCGTCGCGTCGAGCGCTCCGTGCTCGGCGAACTGGCGCTCGGCTGCCAGTAGCAACCGATCTCGAATCTTCATATCCAGAATTTAGTTCTGTTCTGCGGGCCGCGCAATGTCAGGACATCCGTGTGAGGGGGATCAGGCAGTGGGACTCATCGCGGTGCTGCGGACGATGGCACGACCGGCGGCGGGTGCGGCGATGCCGGTCGGCGGGCGCTCGCGCCGGAATTGCGGCCGGGTGTCGCACCCCTGCGGTAAGAACGGCATGTGGCCAGATGGCTGTTGCATGTCGATCTCGATCAGTTCCAGGCGGCGGTGGAGTTCCGCCGTCATCCGGAACTGCGGGGGCTGCCGGTCATCGTCGGCGGCCACGGCGATCCCGCCGAACCGCGCAAGGTGGTGACCTGCGCGTCCTATCCGGCGCGCGGGTTCGGTGTGCGGGCCGGAATGCCGCTGCGCAGCGCTCAGCGCAAGTGCCCCGACGGAGTGTTCCTTCCTTTGGACATGGCCGCCTACGAGGACGCCTCCGACGAGGTCATGGCCCTGCTGCGGACGTTTCCGGGGCGGGTCGAGGTGTGGGGTTGGGACGAGGCGTTCCTCGCCGCCGACACCGACGACCCGGAAGCCCTCGCGCAGCAGGTGCGCGACGCGATCGCCGGACTGGAACTGACCTGCTCGATCGGCATCGGGGACAACAAGCTCACCGCCAAGCTCGCGACCGGCTTCGCCAAGTCGGCGGGCAAGTCGTCGGCCGAGCCCGCCGCCGATGTGGGCGCCGCCGCAGGCGTCTTCCGGCTCACCGCCGCGAACTGGACCGAGGTGATGGCCCATCGCCCGACCAACGCGCTCTGGGGCATCGGCAACCGCATCGCCGCCCGGCTCGCCGAACTCGGTATCGGGACCGTAGGCGAGCTGATGACGGCGGACCGGCATCGACTCGCCGCCGAGTTCGGGCCGAACACCGGTCCGTATCTCTGGGTGCTCGGCCACGGCAAAGGCGATACGGACGTCACCACCGAACCGCGAATCCCGATCGGCCGCAGCAAATCCGAGACCTTCCCGCACGATCTGACCGATCCAGGCGAAATCCGCGCCCAGGTCGCGCGGCTGGCCACCGAGGTCGCCGAGGAGATGGCCGCGGCGGGCCGGATCGGCACCCGCGTTTCGGTGACGGTGCGCACGAACACCTTCTACACACGCAGCAAACAGGAAAAACTGCCCGAACCGACCATCGACGTCGCGCGAATCGCCGAGACGGCGCTGCGCATCATCGAACGGTTCGACCTCGACCGCCCGGTTCGTCTGCTCGGCGTGCGGCTGGAACTCCTGCCGCGGTAACTCCCGGACCCGTCCGGACGCTCGTATGCTCGTCCGCATGGAGTTCTGGGCGATGGTGGCACACGAATCGGATAGCGGGATCGTCCTGACCCGGC